>JBEPXL010000322.1:0-4754 GCA_041641935.1 Desulfobacteraceae bacterium
CTCTCAAATCCGTCTTCGGTCACCAGAACCGTCTGCTCAAACTGGGCGGAAAGGGACTGATCGCGGGTGACCGCCGTCCACTGGTCCGCCAGAATCCGGACATCCTTTTTTCCCAGATTGATCATCGGCTCGATGGTGAAGACCATCCCCGGAACCAGAACGACCCCTTCCCCGCGTTTGCCGTAATGGGGAATCTGGGGCGCCTCGTGGAAATCATACCCCACCCCGTGGCCCACGAACTCCCGGACAACAGAACAGCGCTCGCCCTCGGCATAGGTCTGGATGGCCCATCCGATGTCCCCCACCGTATTGCCGGGCCGGACCATCTCCATCCCCTGCCGGAGGCTCTCCCAGGAAACCCGGACGATCTTGTGCGCATCGTCACCGGGGGGGCCCACAAAAAAGGTCTTGTTGGCGTCGGCATAGTAGCCGTTCAGAATCGAGGTGACATCCACATTGACAATGTCCCCCTCCTTCAGCACGTATTCTCCGGGAATGCCGTGGCAGATGACCTCGTTGACCGACACGCAGATGCTCTTGGGAAATCCCCGGTAATGGAGCGGGGCCGGGGTTGCGCCATGCTGCAGGGTATATTCATGGGCCAGGGCATTGATTTCATCGGTGGCCATACCCGGTTTCAGGCGCTCCTGCACCATGTCCAGGGTATCGAGCACCAGACGACCGGCCTTACGGATACCCGTAATATCGAGATGCTTCTTGAGCCGGATGCGATGACGCTTCATATAGATACCGGCCAGATCTTCCGGTTCCTGCGTCTGTTTCGTCCTGTGCATACAGCACTTCTTGTATTTCTGTCCGCTGCCGCAGGGGCAGGGATCATTGCGTCCGACTTTTGCTTTTCCTTTGTTCATTCTCACATACATCGCAGTCTTCTTTCCGGGCAGAGGATTGTTTCCGCTCACACGGCGCCCCTGCCGATCGAAATTCAGGAAAATAAATGCCCATTCCCCGGGGGAATCACCATCCGGGAAACGGGCGTTCAGTTAATCATACAGGCAGGCTCCTGTCTACTCAAAAATCCAGCTGATATACTTCCGCATCAGGTCAAAGGGAATAATAATGATGGAAAACCCGATCACATAGATCCATTCCACCGGATGAAGCGGAACCGTGCGGAAGAGTTCGCCGCCGAAATAGGTGATCAGGACATGGATCAGAAAGATCAGCCCCACCACCCGGAGAAATCCCCGGTTTTCAAAGATATGGCTGAACAGGTTGAACCCTTCGACCCGGACGTTGAACTTGTTGAAGTTGTTCAGGAAAACAAAGACCCCGAAGAAGGCGGTCAGAAACGCCAGATCGCTGTGGAAGAGTTCCCGCACGGCGCCGACCTTCAGAAAGAAGACGGAAATGATCGTGATGAAAAATCCGTTGAACAGGATCGACGACCACATGTAGGGGGTGATGAGCGGTTCCTCCCGCCGTTTGGGTTTCTCCTGCATATGACCGGGCAGCGGCGGCTCCCCGCTGAAGGCCAGGGCCGCCAGGGTATCCATGATCAGGTTGACCCAGAGCAGCTGGATCATGGTGAGGGGCAGCTTGAATCCCAGAAACGGCCCCAGAAAGGCGATGGCGATGGCCCCGACGTTGACCGTCAGCTGGAAGGTGATGAACTTCTGAATGGAACGGTAGATGGTCCGGCCGTAGTGGACGGCGTTGGTGATGGACTGGATATTGTCATCCAGCACCACGATGGAGGAGGCCTCCTTGGCGACCTCGGTTCCGCTCCCGAGGCCGAAGCCGATGTCGGCGTTGCTGAGGGCCGGGCTGTCGTTGACGCCGTCGCCGGTCATGCCGACCACCAGTTCCATCTCCTGTGCGATCTTGACCAGCCGCATCTTGTCCTGGGGCAGACACCGGGACACCACCTTGAGTTTGGGAATCATCTGTTTCAGTTCATCATCGGAGAGTTCGGCCATGTCCGCCGACCGGAGAACAATGTCATCCTCCGCCGTGAGAAGACCGGCGTCCCGGGCGATGGCGCGGGCGGTTCCGGTCCGGTCGCCGGTGAGCATGACCACATGGATGCCGGCCTGCTGGAGGGTTTCGATGGCCGGACGGGATTCGGGCCGGAGGTCGTCCCGGATCAGGGCGTAGCCGAGAAAGTTGAGACCGGCCGGGGGGTCTTCCATCTGGTCCGGGGTCGGCTCGGTGGTGACAGCCACACCGATGAGCCGGAACCCTTCATCCGCCTTTTTGTCGGCAATGGCGGCGATGTCGGACCGGGCCGATTCGGCCAGGGGATGGAGATCACCATCCGGCCCGTAGAATTGCTCACATTTGGGAAGAATCTTTTCGGGCGCACCCTTGATCAGGGTCATTTCGCCCTCGTCGCGGAGGCGGATGCGGGAGGCCGAGAACTTGCGGGTGGAATTGAACATGACCTGGGAAATCGTCTCCTGGGGCGGTTCGCTGCAGGCCTGCACATCGGCATGGATGAACCGGAGCAGGGCCCGTTCCGTGGTGTTGCCGCCGAGGATCCGTTCGGCTTCTTCACCGGCTTCACAGTTGACCACGCAGGAGGTGTTCTCCCGCAGGGAAACGTCCAGAAGCCGTCCCAGGGCCGGGGGCATGTTGTCGAAATTGTCATACTGCTCCAGCCGGATGTCATTCTCCCCGCCGGAGACCGCCATGAATCCGACCGCTTCGAGCAGTCCCCGGGTAATGGTGCCGGTCTTGTCGGTAAACAGTAAATTGAGGCTGCCGGCGGTTTCCACACCGAGAAGCTGGCGTACCAGAACGTTGGATTTGAGAAGCTTGCGCATGTTCTGGGCCAGAACGATGGCGATCATCATGGGGAGCCCTTCGGGAACTGCCACCACGATAATGATCACCGCCAGAATCAGCGCGGTGACGATGTCGTAGATCAGCCGCTGCCAGTTGGAGGCGTATTCGAGCATGGCCGACACGTCGGCGCCGTTATCGAGGTACAGCGCCTTGAAGAGAAAGGCCACCGCGATGAGGGGCGCGGCGATGTAACCGAAGACGGCGATCCCGTCGGCCAGTTTGGCGAGCTTGACCCGCAGGGGCCCCAGCCGTTCATCGGCCTTGAGGGATTCGGCGAGCTGACCGAGATGGGTATTGTCCCCGACCGTCGTCACCCGCATGGCCGCTTCGCCGTCTTCGACGATGGTTCCCCGGAATACCTCGTGGGGATTGTCGAATCCGGGATGGACCGCTTCGCCGGGCGTCTTGTTGACCGCCTCGGGCTCACCGGTCAGGGCCGCCTGGTTGACCTTGACCGTTCCCTGAATCACCCGCCCGTCGGCCGGTATCTTGTCCCCCGGCTGCAGCAGTACAATATCCCCCACCACGATATCATCGATCCTGACCTGCCGCAGACTGCCGTTGCGGAAGACATTGATGATGATCTTGGACGCCTCTTCCTGGAGCATCTGGAAGGTCTGCTCGTTCCGGAACTCCGAGGCGGTGGCGACGAGGGTCGCCAGTGCCACGGCCACGGCAATGCCGACCCCTTCATACCACTCGGTAAAACCGAAGACCGCCAGAATGGTGACGATGACCAGCGCCACCACCAGGATCATGATCATGGGGTCTTTGAAATTGTCTTTCAGCTTGTCCCAGAAGGTTTCCACCTCCTGTGGACTCAGCTGGTTGGAACCGTGCTGTCGCCGGGATTCTTCCACTTCGCTTTGGGTAAGGCCTTTGAAAGTAAACATAACTCTTGTGTCACCTCGATTTTGGGTTAATAGCGGTCGTGCCTTCTCAGCTCAGGAGAAAATCAGGACCGAACCAGTAGAGAAAATACATCACCAATGCCGCATAACCGGCGCTTACCAGGTCGTCCAGAAGCACCCCCCAGGGGCCGTGGAGTTCCCGGTCGATCAGCCGTGCCGGGGGGATGAGCTTGAAAAGATCGAAAATCCTGAAGAGGAAAAACCCCCACAGGATCACTTTCCAGAGTTCTCCCTCCCGGAAGAGGATTGGCACAAAGAGATAACCGGCCACTTCATCCAGGACGAAATGGCTCGGATCTTTCACTTTCCAGTACTCCTCCGCCCAGGAGGTCAGGATATGATTGGCGGCGCAGACAGCCATGAAGGTAAACACGAGGGCCGGCAGGTGCATCCGGCCGGGGAGTGCAAGCACGATCAATCCGTGAAACAGTACCCCCAGCAGCGCACCGCAGCTGCCGGGAAATACGGGCGAAAGCCCCAGACCAAAGGCGGAACCGATCCAGACAGAGAGTTTATCCCTTGTAGTTTGTGGAATATTCATTATATATACGATTAAAGATGAAATACAAAAATATAGATTCTCAGGTCATTGTGTCAAGCATGAAAAGCGGTTATACCCGGTACGGTGCTGTCGCTGCGGCTCTCCGCACCGGCAGAGCGGTTGCAGTCCGCGCCATTCAATGGTAGGGTAATTCTACCGGTGAATACAACTCTTCCCTATTGATTTCGTGTATACTTTTCTATTGAGTAACGAATACCATACAGGTTCCGCATCTTGTCACCATCTACCTGAGCAGAAGGAAATCATCATGCCGGAAATTCAGCAAGATACTGTTTGTGCCGACATTGTCACCCGTACGCCGGAGATGCTCTCCATCTTCCAGTATGTCAAATCCATCGTCAAAACCCACCAGCCGGTTCTGATCACCGGGGAGTCCGGAACCGGCAAGGCGCTGATGGCCCAGTGCATCCACGCCCTCAGCGGGCTCGGCGGTCCCTTCGTACAGGTGAAAGTACCGTCGGAACCCGATGACC
>JBEPXL010000323.1:0-4737 GCA_041641935.1 Desulfobacteraceae bacterium
CCGTGGCCGAGCATGTCTTTGGCCTGCTGCTGACCATCAGCCACAATCTGCTGACGGCCTTTGACCGGACACGGAAAGGAGACTTTTCGCTCAAGGGGCTGCAGGGCTTTGATCTGAAAGGGAAAACCCTGGGCGTCATCGGAACCGGCAATATCGGCATCCATGTGATCCGGATGGCAAAGGGATTCGAAATGAACGTCATCGCATTCGATGTAGAACAGAAAGAAGAACTTGCGTCTGAACTGGGATTCACGTATGTAGAAATGGATCAACTGCTGTCGGATGCGGACATCATCACGCTCCATGTGCCGGGCAGCGAAAAGACGCATCATCTTCTTTCGGACGATGAATTTGCAAAAATGAAGGACGGCGTGATCCTGATCAATACCGCGCGGGGCAGTGTCATCGATGTACAGGCCCTGGGCCGGGCCATCACCGATAAAAAGGTTTCGGCAGCAGGATTCGATGTACTCCCCGACGAACCGGTGATCCGGGAAGAGGGGGAACTGCTCCGTTCGGTCTTCCGTGAGAAGCACGATCTGGATACGCTGCTGGCGGATCATATTCTGCTGCGACTGCGAAACGTTTACATTACCCCCCACAGCGCCTTCAATACCCGCGAGGCGGTGCAGCGGATTCTCGACACGACCATGGAGAATATCGAAGCCTTTGCGGCAGGTGATCCCAGAAATGTGGTCATTGATGGCAATCCGGAAGGTTCGTAACCCCGGAAGGTTCGTAACCATTGATGGACACGAAAAGAGGAGATGAATGATGAAAAAGACAGTGAAAGATATTGATGTTTCCGGAAAAAAAGTCCTGGTACGAAACGATTTCAATGTGCCGCTGATTCACGGTGAAGTGAGTGATGATACCCGCATCCGGGCGGCGCTTCCCACCATCGAGTACCTGATCGAACAGAACGCGGCGATCGTCCTCTGTTCCCATCTCGGACGTCCCAAGGGAACACCCGAAGAAAAATACCGCATGAAGCCGGTGGCCAGGCGGCTGACGGAAATACTCAATACCGTTGTCGGAACGGTGGACGACTGTATCGGCCCCCGGGTGGAGGCGATGAAAAACGACCTGGTTCCCGGGGAAATTCTCCTGCTGGAAAATACCCGGTTTCATGCCGGAGAGAAGAAAAATGATGCCGGTTTTGCCGCCGAACTGGCAAAAGGGATGGATATTTTCGTCAACGACGCCTTTGGCGCGGCCCACCGCGCCCATGCCTCCACCGAGGGGGTGGCCCGTCATCTGCCGGCCGTGGCGGGGCTGCTGATGGACCGGGAAATCTCGGTTCTGCAGCAGCTGGTGGACAATCCCGAGACGCCCATTACGGCCATTTTCGGCGGCGCGAAAATTTCCGACAAGATCGGTGTGCTGGAACGGTTTATCGAAAAGGCGGATTATATCCTCATCGGCGGCGGCATGGCCAACACCTTTCTGAAGGCCAGAGGGCTGGAGGTGGGCCAGTCCTTTCTGGCCGAGGAAGATCTCGACACGGCAAAGGAGATTCTCGAAAAGGCCGGGGACAAACTGATTCTGCCGGTGGATGTGGTGGTCACCAAAGAGATCAAAAAGAACGCCGACTGCGAAACCGTCTCCGTTGAAGATGTGCCGGCGGACGGCAGAATTGCCGATGTCGGGTCCGGCACCGTCGATCTGTTCATCGAAAAGGCATCCGGCTCCAGAACCGTCCTCTGGAACGGTCCGCTGGGTGTTTTTGAAACCCCGCCCTTTGACAAAGGAACCACCGAAGTGGCCCGGCGGCTGGGAGATCTGGATGTGAACACCTACGTCGGCGGCGGCGATTCGGTGGCGGCGGTGAACAACGCCGGTGTGGAGAACCGCATGGCCCATGTCTCCACCGGCGGCGGCGCGTTTCTGGAGTTCATGGAAGGCAAAACCCTGCCCGGCGTAGCGGCCCTGCAGGACAAGTAGCGTAGAAGCGATTGCATCGATATTCAAGAAAGGGAGTGTCACAATGGAACTGGAATTTTATCAGAAGCTGATCAAGCCTGCCGACACCAAAATTCTCCTGCTGGTCATGGACGGACTGGGAGGGCTGCCGATCAACTATCAGGACAAGACCGAACTGGAGGCGGCCACCACACCGAATCTGGACCAGCTGGCAAAAGAAGGTATCTGCGGTCTGCACCAGCCCATCGGCCCGGGTGTGATTCCCGGCAGCGGCCCCGCCCATATCGGTATCTTCGGCTATGATCCGATCCGGTACGAGGTAGGCCGCGGCGTTCTGTCTGCCCTGGGGATCAACTTTGACATGCAGCCCGGCGATGTGGCGGCACGGGGAAACTTCTGCACCGTCGATGACGACGGAAAGGTGACCGACCGCCGGGCCGGACGGATTCCTACCGAGAAGGGCGCGGAACTCTGCAAGAAGCTCCGGAAGATCGAAATTCCCGGTGTTGAAATCTTTGTGGAGCCGGAAAAGGAATACCGGTTTGTGCTGGTGCTGCGCGGGAAAAACCTGTCCGATCATCTGGATGACACCGATCCCCAGCGGACGGGCCTGGAACCGCTGCCGGCCAGGGGGCTGGATGACGAGGCAAAGGAGACCGCCGATCTGGTAAACCAGTTTGTCGAAAAGGCCCGGGAGGTTCTCGCCGATGACGCTCCGGCCAACATGGCCCTTTTCCGCGGTTTTTCAAAAAAACCGGACTGGCCGCAGTTCCCCGATGTCTTCGGTATCCGCTCCGCGGCCATTGCCAGCTATCCCATGTACCGGGGGGTTTCCCGTCTGGTGGGCATGGATGTGCTCGATGCCGGTGAAACCGTCGAATCTGAATTTGAAACCCTGAAGCAGTACTGGAACGACTACGATTTCTTCTTCTTCCACGTCAAAAAGTCTGACAGTGCGGGCGAAGACGGCGACTATCAGCGGAAAGCATCGGTCATCGAGGCGACCGACAAGCTCCTGCCGGAGATTCTGGACCTGAAGCCCGATGTGGTCATCGTCACCGGTGACCATTCGACGCCGTCCGTCATGAAAAGCCACAGCTGGCATCCGGTTCCGGTGATTCTCTGGTCGAAACTCTGCCGTTCGGACTATGTCACCACCTTCGGAGAGCGGGCCTGCATGACCGGCGGGCTCGGACCGCGCATTCCGGCCATGGAACTGATGCCCATTGCCATGGCCAATGCCGGACGGCTGGAGAAGTTCGGGGCGTAACCGTCATTAGCGGAGGATACCTGTTCACGATTTTCGGAATACAGGCTTTACCCTATTTTGTTGTCCGGTGATTCTTTGTACCGTTGAGGGAACATTCCGAATATTACATCTGACAAAGGAGGTACACCATGAAGATTTCGAGCAGTGCGTTCAGCCATGAAGGCAAAATTCCCTCAAAGTACACCTGCGACGGCGACAACATCAGCCCTCCGCTTACAATTTCCGATGTACCCTCTGCGGCAAAGAGTCTGGTACTGGTCATGGATGATCCCGATGTACCCAAGGAGGTCCGGGAGGACGGCATGTGGGATCACTGGGTTGTCTTCAACATTCCGACGAATGTGACCGAGATTCCCGAAGGAGAGGAACCGCCGGGAACCGCGGGAATGGGAACCAACGGCAGCACCGGATACTACGGCCCCTGTCCGCCGGACCGGGAACACCGCTATTTCATTCATCTGTTTGCCCTGGATACGGAACTCGAACTGCCGGAAAAGTCCGACAAGGTAACGGTGGAACGGGCGATGACCAATCATGTGATCGACAAGGCATACATGATGGGCCTGTATGAACGAAGCTGAGCAAATACCGCCGCGCTCCGGCGTGGCAGATACAGGGAAGCGGTTCTGATACTGCTTTTCTGAACAGGAATCTGCAGAGGCAGTCCGCCACGGTCTGCCTCTTTTACATTCGGGAGAATGATATATGGCGACAGGAGCCTGGCATCTGCTTGTGTATGTTCTGATTATTCTGTTTCCCCCCCTTTTCATTTCCATCTTTCAGCCCGCCCCGCTGCACGAACATGGTCTGTTCTATGAAATCGGCAAGAATTTCGCCCTGACGGCGACCATGATTCTGTGCATGCAGACGGTGCTGGCGGGACGGTTCAAATGGGCCGAAAGACCTTTCGGCTTCGACATTGTCATCCGGTTCCACAGAAACATGGCGATCCTGACGGCCGGGCTGCTGCTGGCCCATCCGGTCCTGATCGCCGCCGACGGCATCGGCTGGCGTCTGCTCTACGGGATCAAACTGCCCTGGTACATCTGGGCCGGCAAGGCGGCGCTGGTGCTGCTGCTGATCAATGCGGGCATCAGCCTGTACCGGAAGAAACTGAATCTCACCTTTGAACGGTGGCGGTTGTACCATGACCTCATCGGGCCGACACTTCTCGTTCTGGCGTTCGTGCACAGCTGGGTCGTGGGCCGAAACCTGCAGAAAGGTCCGCTGTACTGGCTCTGGCCCCTTTTTTTTCTGATCGCGGCCTATCTGTTTGTTCACCATCGTATCCTCCGGCCCCGGCGGCTCCGGCAGCTTCCGTTCCGGGTGATCGAGGTGACTCCCGAGGCGCCGGATGTGACGACGGTGACCATGGTACCGGACCGGGGACAGCGGATCTATTCCTATGCACCCGGGCAGTTTCATTTCATCACCTTCCACCGGAACCGGGATCTGCCCGAAGAGGAACACCACTGGACCATTTCCACCAGTCCCACGGAGACAGGATACATCGCTTCCACCATCAAGGCACTGGGCGACTTCAC
>JBEPXL010000324.1:0-4734 GCA_041641935.1 Desulfobacteraceae bacterium
ATTTTCACTGCTATCTCCCATTGAGGGAGTATCTGTTTCATTGCCTGACAATGTAAGGATTTCCAACCGGATTGTCAAGTGTTTTTTTGAAATAATATTAACTGCTTACTCAGTATTTGTGAGTCCCGTAAGCGATCCGTAACATAATCTGACCGCAACGGTTTGTCAATACATCATCTTAAAACTGGCCGTCTTTTCGCATCCGGGCCATATCGCGCTTCTGATCCCGTTCACGGATGGTATTCCGCTTGTCGGGGGCCTGCTTTCCTTTTGCCAGCGCCAGCGTCAGTTTGGCCTTGCCGTCCCTGAAATAGATGTTCAGGGGAATCAGGGAATATCCCCGCTCGTTGACCTTTCCCACCAGCTTCTTGATTTCAAAATTGTGAAGCAGCAGTTTCCGGGGGCGGAGCGGATCATGGTTGTCCTGGGTCGCAAAGGGATAGGGACCGATATGCATCTGCTGAACAAAGACTTCCCCGTTCTTGATCCTGGCATAGGCGTCCTTGAGATGGGCCCTGCCCATGCGGAGCGATTTTACCTCGGTTCCCTGCAGTACCATGCCCGCTTCAAAGGTATCTTCAATATGGTAGTTGAACCGCGCTTTTTTATTATCCGTCACCAGTTTTCGTTTGGACTTGGTAGCCAACCTGTATCTTCTCCTTTTTCAGCTGCTGAACCGCGCATCGTCCGGACCGGTGTCACCCGCCGGAGAAAAGGCACACAATGGAGAATAAGATGCGCACTGCCGGAATCATGTCAAGGGGATCACCCTAGGGAGGGCGTATAGACCGCACTGGACAGCAGATGGCCGTACTTTTCTTTCATCAGGTGTTCAATCTCCATGTCCGAAGACTTCTCCAGCACCTGTTCCATCAACTGATCCATTCCCTCCAGTGACAGGGACCGGATGGCATTTTTCACCACCGGAATCGACTGGGGATTGGTGCTCAGTTCATCGATGCCCAGTCCGAGAAGAATCGGCAGGTGGATCGGGTTGGACGCCATTTCCCCGCACATGTACACACTGATCCCGTTCCGGTGGGCTTCGTCCGCCACGCGCTTGAGCATCCGGATCACCGCTGGGTGGAGGGGCTTGTAGAGGTGCGATACATACTGATTGCTCCGGTCGATGGCCAGCAGATACTGGATGAGGTCATTGGTCCCGATGCTGAAAAAGTCGACCTCGCGGGCCAGAACATCGGCCATCACCGCCGCCGACGGCACCTCGATCATGATGCCGACATCGATATTCGGATTGAATTTGACCCCGTCCTTCTCCAGGGATGTGGCGGTTTCCCGCAGAAGCGCTTTGGCGGCCCGTACTTCATCACAGTTGGAAATCATGGGAAACATGATCCGGACATTGCCGTAGGCCGCCGCCCGCAGAATAGCCCGGAGCTGGATCTTGAAAATGTGTGGCTTTTTCAGGCAGTACCGGATGGCCCGGAGGCCCAGCACCGGATTGGGTTCTTCAATATCACAGACGTAGGGCATGGTCTTGTCGCCGTTGATATCCAGCGTCCGGATCGTTACCGGATAGGGGGCCATGATTTCCACCACGTCCCGGTATCTTTCGAAGAGCTGTTCTTCGGTGGGAAACCCGATGCGCCCCATGTACTGAAATTCGGTCCGGTACAGGCCGATGCCGTTGCCGCCGTAATCCCGGACCGCCACAATCTCTTCGGGCAGATCGATATTGCCCAGGATCGGGATGGTAAAGCCGTCCAGGGTCTGGGCCGGAAACTGGCTTGACCGGGAAATCCGGGCCCGGTGGGCTTCATAGACCTCGCTTCGCTCTTCGTATTCGAGCAGGGTCTCTTCCGCCGGCCGGACAATGAGCTTTCCGCTGGTCCCGTCCAGGATGACCAGGTCATCGTTCTTGACGATCTTGGTGGCATTGCGGAGGCCCAGAATCGCGGGAATTTCCAGGGTCCGGGCAATGATGCCGGTATGGGAGGCCGCACCACCGCCGTTGGTGGCGATCCCCTTGATCCGTTCGAGCTGAATCTGGCTCGTCTGGGCCGGTGACAGGTCGGTGGCGATCAGGATGACCCGCTTGTCGATGGCCTTGATGTTGACCGCCTCGACCCCGGACAGATTCCGGAAGATCCGGTCCGATACATGCACGATATCGGCGGCCCGTTCCCGGAAGTAGGGATCCGTCATGTCCTGGAAGACCCGCTTCAGATCGGATACCACTTTTTTGAGGGCCCACTCGGCATTGATCCGTTCCCGTTCGATCATCTCCAGGGTCTTGCCGTAGAGCATCTTGTCTTCCAGCAGCACCACATGGGTCTCCAGAATGCCGGTGTGCTGGCGGAACTCCGCCGGGGAATCCTCGATAATGCTGCGCAGTTCGTCACGGGCCTTGACCACGGCATTCCGGAGCCGGTTCTTTTCGGGTTCGATATCCGAGCCCGGAATGTGGTACTTCTTGATGACGTTGACCCCTTCCCGGTCAACAAGATAGGCTTTCCCGATACATATGCCGGGGGACGCGGCAATACCGGTGATGACAATCTCCTGGTTTTCTGAATCTGCCATGCTGTTTTTTTTCATTCTCCGAATCCGCAGTCTACCAGTTCAACGATTTCATTCAAAACAGCCGCATCCGATGCATCCTCGATTCTGACGATGATGCGGGTTCCTTTGGTGCAGGCCAGTGTCAGCATGTCGATAATACTCTTGGCGTCCACGGCGTCATGATCCTGGCGCAGAATCCATACATTGGAAACGGCCTTCTGGGCGATTTCGGCAATTTTGGCGGCAGATCGGGCATGAAGGCCCAATTCATTGACAATGACCACTTCCCTGGAAAGATGTTCGGCTCCGTCACTCATGATCCGTCCGGTTTACCCGTTGTTCCTGAATAAGGATTCCCCGCATCGGACAGGATCAGCCGGTGCGGGATTGTCTGTATTCCCTGTCTGTAGCTGATGAAGGCCGCAGGATTCGTGTTTCCGCTGACCTGCCGCACATCATCGGCGTCTTGCATCTTCTGTCCGGATATCCGCTTCGCTTCCCGGTTTCATCCGCTGCCGTCGGGGCGAATCTCCTCTTTGAGCATACAGCAGGCGATCTGATAGGCCGGGCTGCCGTCGGGCCGGTACACCAGATTGTCCGGCTGAATCAGTCTGTTCATGACACACCCTTCCGGAACCGTCAATTCAAAGAAGTCTGTCTCGTTCAGCTTCGGTCGTTCCACCAGCCGGTCTTCCTCAAAGGCCATCCCGTGGAGGGGAAAATCCTCACACAGCGGACACCGGTATACCCGGCCGTTGGGGAAAATGAAGAAATTTTCGGCACAGCGTCCGGCACATGCAAAGGATTCCGCCGGGGTTAGAAACACCTTCGGATAGGTGACGGCGATGCCCTTTGCCGCCGTCGTTTCAGCAACAGGCGGAATCGTTTCCAGCCAAGTTTCCCGGGATACCTGAAGGGCATCGGAACTTCCGGCGGATGCGCCCCGGATGCCGATGACCTGAATAAAGAACCGGTCAATGCCCAGTTCCTGCAGCAGGTCGGGCATCCGCGCCAGTTCATGGATGTTGGCGGTGCTGACCGTGTAGATCAGGCTGGTGGAAAATCCCCGGGCCACCGCCTCACGAATGCCCGCGATGCAGGTGTCGTAGACGCCTTCTCCCCGGATCCGGTCGTTGGTGGAACGGGTGGCCCCGTCCAGACTGAAACTGAACACATCCACTTCGGCCGGGGTTACTTTCTTCAGGATATCGTTGAACAGAAAACCGTTGGTGTCAATGGTGATCGACTTGTACCCCTGCTGCCGGGCCGCACGGACCGCCTCCGGCAGATCCGGATGAAGGGTCGGCTCACCCCCCAGAAAAATCACATTGGCCGTCCGGCTCCGGTCTGCAAACGCCGAAAGCCAGGTGCGGATGGTTTCAATGGGCAGCATGGCGGTTCCATGCTGCTCCTTGTTGATGTAGCAGTGACGGCACCGGAGATTGCAGCCGGTCAGCAGATGAAAAAAGACGTTGGTCGCGTCTCTGGTAAATGAGACAGTTTCTTTCTGCATAAATGGTGTAGGGTTCCTGTTGTCAGGGCAATGGATTACCGGATTTCAAGACAGCTTTTGGACAGGTCTTCATCGAACTGAACCGGATAGCACCCGTCGAAACATGCCTTGCAGAAATACTGTTCCGGGTTCTCGATGCCCGTTGCCTCCAGAAGCCCCCGCAGGCTCAGGTAATAGAGGCTGTCCAGTCCGAGATAATCGCTCAGTTCCTGCACCGATTTGCTCGACGCGATCAGTTCGCCTTTGGTGGAGAAGTCGATGCCGTAGTGGCAGGGAAACCGGTGGGGCGGTCCGCTCACGCGCAGGTGAATCCGCTTGACCCCGATTTCCCGCAGCGCCCGGACACGGGTCCGGACGGTGGTGCCCCGGATGATGGAGTCCTCGATGATGATAATATCCTTCCCCTTCAGGAGTTCCTTGACCGGATTCAGTTTGACGCGCACGCCAAAGTCCCGCATGCTCTGGGTCGGCTGAATAAAGGTCCGGCCCACATAGTGGTTCCGGATCATTCCGATTTCAAAGGGGATGCCGGATTCCTCCGAGTACCCGAGAGCGGCATAGGTTCCGGAGTCGGGAAAGGGCATCACCAGGTCGGCCTTGACCGGCGCTTCCCGGGCCAGCCGTTTGCCGTGGGCTTTCCGGATCTGGTAGACATTCTGTCCGTAAATGTTGCTGTCGGGCCGGGCAAAGTAGATAAA
>JBEPXL010000325.1:0-4728 GCA_041641935.1 Desulfobacteraceae bacterium
CGGAGAAGCCCTTCCACGGCCATGATCTGGCCGGGGGTGCAGTATCCGCACTGAAAGGCGTCCTCATCGGCAAAGGCCTGCTGGACCGGCCCCAGTTCCTCGCCGTCCATCAGTCCTTCGAGGGTGATGATCTTTGTTCCTTCAGCCTCCAGGGCAAGGGTCATGCAGGCATACCGGGGAACGTCATCGATCAGAACGGTACAGGAACCGCACTCGCCCCGGCCGCAGCCGACTTTCGTGCCGGTCATGCCCAGTTCTTCCCGCAGAACATGGAGAAGCGTCCAGCGGGGTTCGACCAGTACCTGATAGTTCCGGCCGTTAATGCTGAGAACGGCGGGTGTCATCTCTTCGGCCTCGACCATTGTTGTTCCGTCCGTCCGGGGTGATGTCGCCGCCAGTAATTTTCCCGAAGCTGCAACGCCAATCGTGCCGGCGCCCATGGCCGTAATGAATCCCCGGCGGGTCAAGCCTTTTTTGCCGGATGATTTACACTGGCATTGTTTTTTGTCGTCACAGTTGTGCATATATCCTCCTGGAAAAGGGGTAATAAAGCAGGGGGTACTCTCTCTGGATAAGCTTTGTGGTTTATGATTTGTGCTGAGACAGGCATGAGTCTAGGCTCAGAGTAGACAGAGTCCGGAACGATTGTCAACAGGGGCGGGAAAAATTCAGGAAATACCGGAGGGAGTTTATCAGGAAAAAGAGGAAGGTGATGTTCTGTTTTTTCTCAAGTACCGGCAGAAAACGCCGCCAATGATACCACCCGCCGGAATTGTCAGCCACCCAAAGAAAAACCAGCTCCATGCACTGAAGGTGAACGCGGCGGGTATGGCGGTCAGGAGGTCCATGGGAGGGTCTCCGAGAGAAGACGCTCCTGTGCCGAAGAAGGCATACCAGAGGTTGGCGACCAGGATTTGCAGATACCAGCAGACATAGTGGGACACGCTGCCGATTAATGCACCCACGGCGATTCCGGAGAGGGTGGTGTACTTCTGTTTCCTCTCGATCAGGAGACGCCAGAGGATGGTGGCGGTGACGAAAGCGGCGATTCCGGCGTAGAGGGGAAACCACTGGTATCCCTCACCGATGGCGGTGAGGGCGACATAAGTTCCGACGCCGATCCCCACAGGTGTGAACAACAGGCCCATGAGGAGTGATTGTCTGGTACTGGTTCTCATGTCGTATTCACTCAATCTTCCGGTTTACCAGGCGAACATCCGCTGCAGTATCGAGATGACCTCGGACCGTGCTCTGGAATCGATGGTGCCGAGCTTTTTGATCAGCCGGATTTTATCCAGGGTACGCAACTGGTCGAGTACAATCTGTCCCTGCTTTTTTTTGAAGGTACAGGATACGCGAGTGGGATAATCTTTTCCGCCTGTGGTCATGGGAGCAATGATGACGGTGTGGATATGATGGTTCATTTCATCGGGTGAGATCACCAGGCAGGGTCTGGTTTTCCGGATTTCCGTCCCGACGGTCGGGTCCAGATTGATAAGGTAGACGTCAAACCGTTTTACTGCCAGTCCCATTCTTCCTCATCCCAGGAATGGGAAACGGGTTCGTCAATAAGGGGGAGATCGTCACCCTTTTCGGCCATCTCCCTGAAGGCATTCTCCCATCCTTCCCGGACATTCCGGACGGGCCGTATGATGATCTGTCCGTGATCGACTTCAATGTCCACATCACTGATGATCCCTGTCTGTTCCAGAATCGGCTTGGGAATGCGCAGTCCCTGTGAATTGCCTATTTTTATAATGCTTGCTCGCATGGCATATCTCCTTTTGGAAAGTAGGTACATTGTAATTACAACGGGCGGGAATGTCAATCATAGAGTCTGGCTGTACTGATAAGTACCGCACCAATTTTTTCATAACATCCGTAGGGGCAGGCCCCCGTGCCTGCCCTTTGCAGGGGCAACCACAGGGGGATTGCCCCTACAAAATCAGGTACAGAAATATATGCACAGGTACTTATGTTTGGCGTTCCGCCTTCAGGCGGTGCATTTTTCCAGTTTCCGGGGGCATGGTATTCCTGACCGCCTGAAGGCGGAACGCCAAACTGAACTTATTCTATGAAGTTGACAAAACGTTTCCTGAATATTACATTTGATTTATTCAATCATTTGATTAAATCAAACGAATGTACCTTACAACATGATCCACACATGAGGTTACGGTCATGAAGCAGCCCGTATTTTTACAACAGAAACCTGTCCTGTTCCTTTTGATCATTCTGCTTTCCCTCGGGTTCACCGCCTGCGGCACAGAAGTGCAGAAAGCAGAAGAACGCAGGCCCAAAACCGTATCCTGGATCAGGCTGGACCGGGAAAACGGCCGGATCAACCGCAGTCTGTCGGGTGTCCTCCGGTCCGCCGAAAGAGCGGAGATGAGTTTCGAGGTTCCCGGCAAAGTGGAAGCGGTTCATGTGGAACTGGGAGAGCATTTCAGCCGGGGGGATCTGCTGGCGGAACTCGATGATCAGGTCTATGAGCTCACGGTAAAACAGCGGGCCGGAGAACTGGCCGAGGCCGAAGCGCGTCTGAATGAAGCACGCAACGACTTCAACCGCAAAAGCAAACTGATCAAGATCGATGCCGTCTCCCGGTCCGAGTATGACCTTGCCAAAGCCGCCTACGAGGCAGCCAGAACCCGGGTGGACGTTGCCGAGGCCCGGCTGGGGCTGGCAGAGGAGGATCTGGCCGATACCGGACTCGTTGCACCCTATGACGGAACGGTATCTAAACGCTATATTGAACCCTCCCAGCGGGTGGCGGCGGGGCAGATCGCTTTTGAAATTCAGGGAAATTCGAATCTGGAAATCGCTGTGTCAGTGCCGGAGTCCGTCATTCCCGCCCTCACCCCCGGCAGTGTCAGAACAGTACGGTTTCCCGTGAATCCCGATATGGAAGTGGAGGCCGGGATTACGGAAATCGGAACCCGGGCGGAAAGTGCAAACGCCTTTCCGGTTATTCTGACGCTGGCGGAACAGTATCCGGAACTACGCGCCGGCATGACGGCGGAAGTCGATTTCGCTCTGCCGGGAAGTGACCTGAACGGGCAGGGGAATACGCCTGCGGACAGCCTCCTCCGCATTCCGGTGACCGCCTTTGCGGCTTCGTCCGGTCAGGGGCATTACGTGTATGTCTATCATCCCGGAGATGACACCATTTCCCGGCAGCCGGTGACCATTGCAAGCCTGTCGGGGCAGTACGGGTACGTCTCCGAAGGACTGCAGCCCGGCGACATCATCGTCAAGGCCGGGCTGCCGTTTCTGCGGGACGGACAGAAGGTGACGCTTCTCAACGGCGATGTCCGCACCTATAACGAATAAGATCGAAACAGACACAGGCTGATGAATATATCCGCAATCGCATACCGATACAAACGGGTCGTACTGGCCCTGCTGCTGGTGCTGATGGTTTACGGGTTCGCCAGTTACTTTCTGCTGCCGGCCCGGGAGGATCCGGAGATCACCATCCGGGAGGCGGTGATTACCACCCGCTATCCGGGACTGCCCGCAGACCAGGTGGAACTGCTGATCACCAAAACCCTGGAAGAAGTGCTGCGCGCCGTGCCCGAAATCGAGGAGATCCGGTCCACTTCAATGCCCGGTCAGTCGATTATCCATACCGAGGTCTATGACCGCTTCTTTGATCTGGAACAGATATGGGACGAGGTCCGCAACCAGATCAGCCACGCCATACCGGATCTGCCGGAAGGGACCGGGGAACCGATGGTCAATGACACCTTCGGGGATGTGGCCGTCGTGACCGCCGCGCTGACCGCCGACGGGTATGACATGGCCGAGATGTTCGACATGGCCCAGCATATCCGGGACAGACTCTACACCGTCGAAGGAACCAGGAAGGTCGATATTCTGGGGGCGCAGGAGGAGCGGATATTCATTGAAACCGCCAACGCCATTCTGGCGCAGCTGAACATCTCCCCGGGCGAGCTGATTACGCTGCTGCAGGAGCAGAACATTATCCGCCCCGGCGGCATCATCGACGCGGACGGCAAGGCGTTCATCATTCAGCCGACCGGCAATTACGACACGGTGGCAGACATCGAGAATACCCTGATCCCCGTGCCGGGACAGGAAGAGACCATTCCGCTGCGGGACATCGCACGGGTGACCCGCGGGTTTGTCGATCCCCCGGACCGGACCGCCTATTTCAACGGTGAACAGGCCATCGTGTTTGCCATCGCCATGTCGGAACATGCCGGTGTGCTGGATTTCGGACCCCGGGTGAAGGCCATGATCGAGGAGACCGCGGACGTCCTTCCCGCAGGGTACCATTTCGACATTGCGACCTATCAGGTGGAGCAGGTGGAAAACGCCGTCTACGGCGTCACGATGAATGTGCTCCAGACGCTGGCCATTGTGCTGGCGGTGGTCATCCTCTTTCTGGGCATCCGCACCGGCCTGATTGTCGGGACCATTGTTCCCTCGGTCATGCTCGTCACCCTGGCGATCATGAACTTCAGCGGCATGACACTGGAACGGATGAGCCTTGCCACGCTGATTATCGCGCTGGGGCTTCTGGTGGATAACGGCATCGTCATCGCAGAGGATTTCAAGCGGCGGCTCGAAGAGGGCGAAAGCCGGGACGACGCCCTGACCCATGCCGGAAAGACCCTGGCGGTTCCGCTGCTCACCTCGTCGCTGACCACCATTCTGGTGTTTCTGCCACTGATGCTGGCCGAACATGTAGCCGGTGAATAC
>JBEPXL010000326.1:0-4724 GCA_041641935.1 Desulfobacteraceae bacterium
CAGCAAGGACCGCTCGGATGACCAAATCCGGGAAGAGGTCCGGAGCCGTCTGCAGTGGGATGTGCGGGTCGATCCATCCGATATTGATGTAGCCGTGAAGGATGGAAAAGTGAGCCTGAGCGGAACGGTCCTCAGCGCCCGGGACAAATCACTGGCCGCCACGCTGGCCTGGGTGACAGGAGTCAACGGCGTCGATGCGGAAGGTTTGACAGTGGACTGGAAAACCGCAGAGAAACAGGCAAAGGGACAAAAGAAGAAGAAGGATTATTCCGATGAAGATATAGCCAGTGCGCTCCGCCAGGCGTTTCGGTATTCTCCCCGGGTGATTCCCGCAGATGTGGAAGACAGCGGGATCGAAATCTATGTGGACAGTGGCAAGGTAGTCCTTGACGGAACCGTGAGCAATGTAATGGCCCGGCGGGCGGCGGAGGAGATTGCCTGGAACACCCGGGGCGTCTGGAATGTCCGGAATCATATCAAGGTGCGCCCCGGTGTGATTTCCGTCCGCGATCCGATGATGGACCTGGATGAACTGATCGGAAACCGGGTCCGCATGGCGCTGCTCAATGATCCCTATGTGGACCAGCACCAGATCGGTGTTTCCGTCACCAGCGGTGCGGTGCGGCTCAGCGGTACGGTGGATACGGATTTTGAAAAACGCCAAGCCGCCGAAGTGGTGAGTCGTCTGACGGGGGTTGTTGTGATCAACAACAATCTGGATGTGCGGAAAGCCTGGACGCTCAAGCCGGACCGGGAAATTCGGGAGGATGTCCGGGACGAGCTTTTCTGGTCGCCGTTTGTGGATGCGGAAGATATTTCGGTGACGGTGGATGACGGCGTTGTCACGCTGGAAGGAACTGTTGTGTCCATGGAAAACCGGCGGGCTGCAACCAAGAACGCCTATGACGCGGGAGCGAAAACGGTCCGGAACCGGCTGAAAGTGGAATATGGGCCGGAAGAGATGGTTGATGCGGATTGATAGAAACCGCATCTATTCCCACCTTGCCCGCTATAAAACGGATCGCCTGGGGATCACTGAAAATGGATGCTGGCGGAAAAAGCCATACCCGCCTATCCTTCCGGAACAGGAATACCCGAAAAATATCATCGACAAAGGCTATCACTCCTGGATACTGGAAACCGCAGAAGAAACCGGGATAAAGCTGCATCATGGGTTTCATCACCTGAATTCATCACAGGCACTGGCGTTCAACCTGTTCGCACCACTCATGAAGGAAAACAGGATTGAAACCGTATTTCATGTTCTGAGGGCAGCGGATAGAGCAGAATGGTCACAGTTTGAATATGTAGCGGACAGGAGCGAAGGAACAAATTTCGATTTCTTTATCAAAGGGGAGCGCCGGAACTACTATTTTGAAATCAAGTACACCGAAGGCGGTTTCGGTTCTGCCGGAATGGACGCAGAGCATCTCCGGAAGTTTGAAATCTTATACAAAGCACGAACAGCGCAGACATGTTCAGTCGGTGTGGAAGAGTTCTTTCAGAAATACCAGTTGTGGAGAAACATCTGCTACTCATCGGCGGGTGCTGTCGTTTTCGTGTTCCCGGCATTCCAGAAGGATTTGGAAAGGGAGATACTTCTGGCAAAGGAAAAGGTACTGCATCCGGAAAACATCATGGTCATGCATATCGATGACCTTGTTGCTGCAAATCTCCATACGGAAAACGAGAAACTGAACGCGCACTACAGAGAATTTGAGTTGAAATATCTTCAGATCCAAGGCATATTTCAACAGGACGAATGGAGATGTAGCTGCGGAATCGCTATGAATAGAATATCTGAAAAAGACTGGTGATCAAAATGAAGAATGGAATCATTGAACAAGAAAAAAATCCTTTTGCGACTCCTTCCTGGATAGAGCAGGGATACGGCCTTACGTTCAAGAAAACAAGAAACCGACAGGATCAGCTAACGGATCTGTTCAACAAGACGATTGAAGAGATTCGGCAAATGGATCAGAATTCCGGAGCATATCCTGCATTTGTCGCCATTCGGTGGGGATTTGCTGAAATTAAAGACAATAAGCTTGTTCCCACGCGGAAATGGGAAAACAGATTTGAGTATGACGAATACGGCGAAAAGAACGAAAGCAGAGAATAAAGCGAAACCAGTGACTTATGCGGATACAAACTATAGAGGGGAAACACTTATATGGTTCAGAAGACACGCATGCTAAATAAATTGTTCATAGATACCGGAGCATGGTGTACAGCAGATATTCCCCTCACGCCACCGTCTTCACCGCATCCTTCCCCTCCCCCTTCACATAAAACATCGCCTTGTCCGCCAGGGCAAGCATTCCCCGTACATCGGTCGCATCTTCCGGATACGTCGCCAGCCCGAAACTGGCCCGGATGTAGACCTCATGTCCCTGATTGGTCAGGTACGGCGTTTCCCGGATCCGGTTCCGGATCTCCTCCGCCTTCTGAAACGCCTGCTCTTTCGTGAACCGGGGCAGCACCACAACGAACTCATCCCCCCCGTAGGCCACACCATATCCCGGCTTCTCCACACAGTCCTGGATCGTCTTCGCCACCTCCTGCAGCGTCTGACTCCCGTTCAGATGACCATAGGTATCCACCACCCGCTTGAAATCATCCACATCCATGAAAAGAAGCGAAAACGACAGATCTTCCGCAGAACAGGTTGCCACCAGCCGTTCCAGGGCCTTATAGAGATACCGTGTATTGTACAGCCCCGTCAGATTGTCGTGAATCGCCTGGTACCGGAACTTTTCCCGGCTCTCCCGCAGCTTCCCTTCCGCCTCTTTCCGTGCCGTGTCATCGACCACAATCCCTTCCACCAGCGGTTCGCCGTCCGGCCCTTTGGTCAGCCGGGCATTGACCAGCAGCCAGGCCGGGATTCCGTCACTGCGGCGAATCTTGAGTTCATAGTTGGTCAGCACCCCTGTTTGCTGCAGCGCTTCAATCATGCGGGTCCGGTCGTCGGGGCGATCATAGAAGGTCTCCGCCACATCCTCGATGGCAAACACCTCTTCCGGGGTTGCATACCCGAGAATCCGGCAGTAGGCCGGGTTGAGATTGATAATCCGCCCGTCCAGGCTGCTCTGGAACATCCCCTGCACCGCATTTTCGTACATGTTCCGGAACCGTTCTTCGACCTGACGCCGCTCCAGGATCTCCGCCTTGAGCCGCCGGTTTACCGCCTGAAGCTGTTTCCGTGACTGGTACAGGGCCAGATGGGTCTTCACCCGGGCGAGCAGTTCCGCCTCGTTGACCGGTTTGACCACATAGTCCATCGCACCGGTTTCAAACCCCCGCACGACGCTTTCCGTTTCCGTCTTGGCTGTCAGGAACAGAACCGGAATGTCCCGGGTCTCCGGGTTTTCCCGGAGCTTTTCACAGACCTCGAATCCGTCCATCTCCGGCATCATAATATCCAGCAGAATCAGATCGAATGGATGGGTTTGCACCATTTCCAGCGCATTGGGGCCGCTCTGGGCAAAGGCCATGCTGTAGCCCTGGTTCTGAAGGATGTTGGCGACCACCTGAATATTCTTGGGAACATCATCCACAATCAGAATCTTGAATTTGTCACGTTTGTCGTCAGACATGGTCCGCTTCCTCTTTTACCTTCGCGTAAAGCCCCTTGATCTGTTCCAGCAGTTTCGGATACCCGTCCAGGGTCTGGTTGATTTTTTCGATATCAAAGCTGCTCACCTGATTGTTGAGGGTTTCTCCGAACTGCCGCAGCATGTCCAGGTGACAAATATCGCCGAGTTTTTTCATCTGCTCGCCAAAGGCGGCAATGTCATCGAAAAAGCCGTCCTTGCGTGCCTTCTCCCACATGAGCCGGTATTCCTTTTCCATCCGTTCAATCAGCCGGGGCAGCAGTTTCAGCGTTTCCGGTGAAGGCCGGTCCGTGGTTTCGGACCCGGCGTCGGCTGCGCCGGCTGCCGCTTTTCCCTCTTTGGCCGGCTCATAACGGATAAAGCGCGAGAGCTTCCGGAGCAGATCCCCCCGTTTGAAGGGTTTGGTCAGAATCCCGTCAAACCCGCAGGCCATGATCCGCTCCCGGTCCGACTTCATTCCCGATGCCGTTATGGCGATAATCGGCACACGGGGAATTTCATCGTTTTTCCGGATGTGAAGGGTGGCGTCACAACCATCCATCACCGGCATCCGGATATCCATCAGCACCAGATCAGGCCGGTGCTCCCGTACCATGCGGACCGCCTCCTCGCCGTTTTCGGCTTCCAGAAACCGGACCGGTGTATCCTGAAAAAAAGCCTGAATCAGATCCCGGTTGGCAGGGATGTCATCGACGATCAGCACCGTCGCCGGTTCAAACACGATCTTGCCGGTTTCCTCGGTATAGGCGGGGGATTTGATCAGCGCGGTTCCGCAGGCGACGTTCCGGAGGTGAATCTCGAACCGGCTCCCCTCCCCCACCCGGCTTTTGACGCTGATCGTGCCGTCCATCATCTCCACCAGCCGTTTGGTGATGGTCAGCCCCAGACCGGTACCGCCGTACCGCTTGGTACTCTGGCCGTCCTGCTGCTTGAATGCCTCGAAAATCTTCTCCCGTGATTCATGTGTAATGCCGATGCCGGTATCCGCCACCGCCAGCATCAGATCGATACGGCTGTCCTGATCCGGCTTCGGTATTTTCCGGGCCGACAGCGTAATATGACCTTTTTCGGTAAACTTGACCGCATTCCCCAGCAGATTGAAGATCACCT
>JBEPXL010000327.1:0-4712 GCA_041641935.1 Desulfobacteraceae bacterium
TCGCCCAGGATGAAAAGACCAGCGCCGTTTACGGTATGCCGCGGGCGGCCCGGGATCTGGAGGCGGCATCGGTCATTCTGCCCCTGGACCGGATCGGTCCGGCCCTCATCGAACGGCTCCGCTGATCATTCATTCTCCCGAAGACGGATATAATACTGATATGCCTGATGCTGACACATCGCTGTTGACCGAGCACCGCATCACCGTCCTGCTGGTGGACGACCAGAAAATGGTGATCGAAGCCGTGCGCCGGATGCTGACCGGTGAAAAGGATATCGATTTTCACTACTGTCAGGATCCGACCGGCGCCATCAAAACCGCCAATGCCATCGCGCCGACGGTGATCCTGCAGGATCTGGTCATGCCCGAGATGGAAGGACTCCGTCTGGTCCGGTACTTCCGGGCCAATCCGGCCACACGGGATGTTCCCCTGATCGTCCTCTCCAGCAAGGAGGAACCAAGAACCAAGGCCGAAGCCTTCGCCCTGGGGGCCAACGACTATATGGTCAAGCTCCCCGACCGGCTGGAGGTGATCGCCCGGATCCGCTACCATTCCCGGGGCTATATCAATCTTCTGGAACGGAACGAAGCCTACAACGCCCTTCTGGAAAGCCAGCGGCAGCTGGAGATCCGGAACCAGTTCATCCGGAAGACCTTTGGCCGGTATCTCTCCGAGGATGTGGTCGATTCCCTCCTCAAGTCCCCCGAGGGAACCCGGCTCGGCGGGGAAAAACGGCGTGTGACGATCATGATGAGTGATCTGCGGGGCTTTACCGCCATCAGCGAGCGTCTGCCGGCAGAGCATGTGCTGAACATGATCAACCATTACCTGGAGACGATGACGGAGATTATCCTCCGGTACCAGGGAACCATTGACGAGTTTATCGGAGATGCCATTCTGGTCATCTTCGGCGCGCCGATCCTGCGGGAGGACGATGCCCGACGGGCTGTGGCCTGCGCTGTGGAAATGCAGCTCGCCATGAGCGAAGTCAACGCCCGAAACCGGGCCTCGGGCTATCCCGAGGTGGCCCAGGGGATCGGCATCAATACCGGGGATCTGGTGGTGGGCAACATCGGATCGGAAATGCGCTCCAAGTACGGCGTGGTGGGCCGGAACGTCAACCTGACCGGCCGGATCGAGTCCTACACCGTCGGCGGTCAGATTCTGATCTCCGAAAGCACCCGGGAAGCCTGCGGGGAAATTCTGCGGATCGATGATGCCATCGAGATCGTGCCGAAAGGGGTAAAGGCGCCGATCCATGTATTTGAAATCGGCGGCATCGGCGGCCCTCACGCCCTCTTCCTTCCGGAAAAGAAAGAGATGACACTGCCGGAACTGCCCCGGCCCGTACCGGTGCGCTTCGATGTGCTCAAGGACAAGTATATTCAGGAAGCCCCCATCCAGGGGATGGTGACACGGCTGAGCCGGGAAATGGCGGACATCGAGACGGAAACACCGCTGAGCCGGTTTACGGATATACGGCTGATCTTTCTGAATGCGGAAGGAAAAGCGGCGGTCGAGGATCTCTATGCCAAAGTGATCCGGCAGTCAGCCGAAGACACACCGGTTCTGCGGGTCCGGTTCACGTCCATGCCGCCGGAAGCGGAGGCGTTTCTGAAGCAGATCGGGGAATGACAGGCGGTACGGAAATATCTGAAAAGAACAGGGAACAGCGTCCGGGACACCGGCCCCGGAACCGACAAAGTCCTGCCGGCTTTCTGCACCGGACGGAGGATGCCTACGCCACAGGATGCTGCGTCTCTCTCACCCATGTCAGCAGTTTCAGCACCTCGTTTTCATCCACATCGTACCAGTTTTCATAGGCCGAGGCCACGGCGAAACTGTACCCCGAGCGGATATTGGCGCAGAAGACGCCATCAGCCTCACGCCCGATCCGGTCCACGCTGCTGCTGTGCCCGGTGGGCGCGGCAACGATCAGTTCGGAAACGGATGCATTGCGGAGGGCTTCAATGGCAACCAGCATGGTAAACCCCGAGGCGAGGCCGTCATCCACCAGGATCACCGGCCTGTCCGCAAATGACGGCAGAGGCTGATTCCCCCGGAAGAGCTGTACCCGCCGCCCGACTTTTTCACGGGTCCGGGCAATGCCGTCCTGAATGGTTTCATCACTCAGGTTGAGCTGCCCCAGCAGGGCACTGTTGAGTTTGAATGAACCGTCAAATGCGACGGCGCCGTAACCGGCTTCCGTATTCCAGGGCAGGGTAATCTTGCTGACCACGGCCACATCCAGGGGCAGTTTCAGCATCTGCGCAATTTCTGCGGCCACCGGAATCCCCCCCGCCGGAATGCCCAGAACGACCGCACCGGTATCCCGGTACTCCCCCAGCATTTCCGCCAGTACCGTTCCGGCATGACGCCGGTCGCGGAATATGTGCGTTTTGTCGTGCAGTTCCGGTTTTTCGACAATGTCCGGTTGTCGGGGTTCGGGCATCTGAACATCACTCCTTGCGGTGGACTATGAATCAACTACATTCTTATTCAAGAAAATCCTTGATCTGGATCACCTTGTCATCGGTCTGTACAACCCCGCCGCCGCCGCCGGAACGGCGGAAGTTCGCCTTTGAACCCTGTACCTTGTTTTTCCGGATTTCCCTGACCATTTCCTGCAGTTTGGGATTGATGTCGATCACGTCCTGAATTTTGCGGTTCATTTCCCGCCACTGTGCTTCCAGCGTTTCGGTATCCAGTTCAAAATCCCCGATATCCGAAAGAAGGCGGGCAAACATCGCCTGCAGTCCATAGTGGGTCGGCATTTCCAGATAATAGGGACAATGGGTCCAGAGGCTGAAACATTCCATGCCGCGTTTCTGCGCTTCGGCCTGAATCAGGGAGTGGATCGCGCTCGGCCCCTGATAGGCAATGGGATGCACATGGTGCTCCTGCAGCCGGTCCAGCAGTTTCTGGGATGAGGCCATACCGGAGATGATCCGGTCGGTGTGGAGAACATTGTCAAACATGCTCCCCAGGGTAATGAGGGTTTCCACGCCCAGTTCCTCGCAAAGAGAGATGAGATCGTCCTTGAACCGGTACCAGCCGAGTGCCGGTTCATCCGCTGCCAGAACCACCAGATCCCGGTTGTCACCGGGGGTGTGAACGGCATGAAAACTGCCGCCGGGCGGCTGAATATTCTTGAGATCGCCGTTGATGACACTGATGACGGGGCGGGTTTCATCATACCGGTAAAAGAGATCGGCGTTGATGCGGGCAAACGGAATACCATTCATCTTCTGTACGAGATAATCCGCCATCTGATGGGCCACATCCAGCGCATTTCCCCAGCCCTTGAACCCGGCTACCAGCAGCGGCCGGTTCAGCCGGGGCATATTGTCGATAAAGATTCCTTTTTCCATAATTCAATATCTGTGATCCATGAATGGTCGGTTCGGAGCATTTCATCCGCCCTGATCCGCCGCAGATGTTTCCCCTGTGTCCGGCTTGGTTCAGGGCCAGTGATATATAATATAAAGATATTCAGCATTTTCGTAAATTCAAGCAAAGAATCTCCCCGCCGTTTCTCTCCCCGGATCATTCCCGACTGGGGCCGGACGCAGAAACCTGTACCAGACATTCATGCTCTCGATCCGTCCGGCGATCTGGGTGTTGTTGGTCAATGTCCCCCCGAAGGAGTAGCCGGCCCTGGCAAAGGTGATATTCATGCCCGGGGACAGGGCGCGGGCGATGGTGTAGACGGTCCCGATTCCCTGTCCGGCCATATCCGCTTCCATCCGCTGAAGCAGCCGGCTGGCAAGGCCGTGACCGCGACAGTCCGGCAGGGCGGCAAAGTCGGTCATTTCCGCGTTCCGGTGTTCCGGATCCATCTCCGCGGAGGCGAGGGCGGCAATCCGTCCCGACCGGCGGACGGCGTAGTACCGGACATGGTGTTTCATAGTATCGGTCAGATAAGCGGGATCATGGATCGGAAAGGGATAGGTCGGAAAAACGGTTCGGTAGACCTGTGCCATTTCAGCGGCATCTCCGGGCCTGCACGGATGAACGGACCAGCGCGCAGAGGGGTTGCCGGTTTCCGCCTTCTTCGCTGTCAGATCAAGAACCGCTTTCACCCGCTCCGGTTCCCGTTCCTGTTTCCGCCTCCGGGAGAAGTATTTTCCCAGAAAAACTCCTGTCTCTTTTCCCCTGAACAGACGGGGCACAGACGCCTCCCGCCGGTATCCCCATGCGGTAAAGTCATCCAGAACCGTAACCGGCACTTTGGCAAAAAGTTTTGAATATCCCTGCTCCGCCGCCATCCGGTCCATCGCCGGCAGAAGATCCGGCACATCCCGGATACGGACTTTCATGAGGTAAATCCGGTCACTTGCCGGACCGTGCTGAATAGTGGAATGGAACAGTTTTGTGATTTTGTCTGCCACGTCCATCTCCTCCCGCTTCACAATTGCAACTTGACTTTACCTGCGACCTATACTACCAATATCCTATTTTAATTCAGAAATTTCTTTTACACCATTTTTCCGGGGAAAAACCGAGCCCTTACAACAGGATCATAAGATGCAGGACAAACCATGGAAACCCTGGGCCTTGCTGGCCCCGTCGCTCACGGCTGTTTTTCTTCTTCTGGTGGTCCCGGTCTGTTTTATCATCGTCTACAGCTTCTGGCTGCGGGCCCCCAGCGGCGCCGACATTCCGGCGTTCCAGTTCGGAAACTACGCCAAATTTTTTGAAGATTTCTTCT
>JBEPXL010000328.1:0-4699 GCA_041641935.1 Desulfobacteraceae bacterium
GGTTCCCCCGGACCAGCGGTATATCCACTTTGATTCCGTGGTGGATCTGCTCGGGATCGGCCATCTGCTGGACCGTCATCCGGCCAATCTCTCCGGCGGGGAAAAACAGCGGGTCGCCATCGGCCGGTCCCTGCTGACCAGCCCGGTCCTGCTGCTGATGGATGAACCCCTGGCCTCCCTGGATACGGCCCGGAAGTGCGAAGTCATGCCCTTCATCGCCCGGCTCCCCCAGGAGTTTTCCATTCCCATTCTCTATGTGAGCCACTCGGTAAATGAAATCCTCAGCCTGGCCGATAACCTCGTCTGTCTCCGCAACGGCAGCGTGGTGGCGGCCGGACCGGTGGAGACGGTGACCAGCCGGTTCGATTTTCAGCACATGATTCCGTCATCGGCGGGATTTGATGCCGGGGTCGTCATCGCCACCGTTGTGGACGGCCACGACCGGGAGGCCGGGCTGACCCGCCTGAAGTTTTCCGGCGGCATGTTCCACATTCCCCGTACCGATCTTTCTCCCGGTGTTCCCGTCCGGGTCAGAATCCGGCCCCGGGATGTGGCCATCTCCCTGGGGCGTCCGGAGCAGACCAGCGTGCAGAATATTTTTCCGGGAACGGTGGATACGGTGGTGGAAAACAACGGTTCCCTGGTGGATGTGCGGCTCAACATCGGCTGTCCCCTGCTGTCGCTGATTTCGCCCAGGGCAAAGACGGACCTGAACCTGCAGCCCGGCCGGAAGGTGTATGCCATGATCAAGAGCGTCTCCATTTCCGGGGGGGCTGCGGAAAGCATGACCTGCGATACGCCGTAATCTCCTTCCTGCTCCCGGTTTGTCTCTCCTGTCAAAATGTGGTAACACCGGAGAAGTTGAATGTGGTGTGGACATCTGTTTCACAGGATGTTCCCGGGTTATCCTTAATGGCGTTGGAGAAGGTAATGACAGCGCGACGGAATGTGCTTTTCCTGTTTCTTCTGATACTGCTGACCGGCGTGGACGGATGGGCGGCGCCGGAAGCGTGGGAGGCGCAACTGGAAAAAGCCAGAACGCTCCAGGAGCAACGGCGGTATACAGAGGCGGAAACGGCGGCGAAAACGGCGGTTCACCTGGCCCGTGACGCCTATGGTCCGGCCAGTCCCCAGATGGCCATGTCGCTCAACCGCCTGGGAAGCATCTACAACTGGCAGCGGAAAATCGATGAGGCCGAACAGGCGGACCGCCGGGCCCTGACGATTATGGAAAAGGCGGTGGGGCCGCATCATCCCCATCTGGCCTACTATCTGAAATCCCTCGCCCTCGATCTGCTGCACCAGCAGAAGTATTCCCAGGCCGAACCGCTCTATCGGCAGGCCCTGAAAATTCAGGAAAAGGCCCACGGGAAGGATCATCCGGACCTGGCAACGACGCACCAGAGCATGGCGCAGATGTACCGCCAGATGGACCGCTTCAATGCCGCCGAATCCCATGCGCTGCGGTCGCTGAAGATCCGGGAGGCGCGTCTGGGGCCGGATCATGATGCGGTGTCCGAATCGGCCTCCTTTCTGGCCGCGCTCTATGAAAGCCGGAAACGGTATGCCGAGGCGGAAACCCTCTACCGGCAGGCCCTTGCCATCAAGGAGAAAAAATGGGGGAGCGATGATTTCCGGGTCGCCTCCCTGATCCGGCGTCTGGCGGAAGTGCTGATGCATCAGGACAAATACGCCGAGGCCGAAGCCCTGTTTCACCGGGCGGTGACGCTGTGGGCCGCCCGCTTCGGGCCGGAACACCGGGATACGGAAAACGTCCGGCAGAGCCTGACGCGGCTCTATTCATTCCGGAAAAATGAAGCAATCCTGGCGGATGATGACGGCACCCCGGATGACGAAGCAGCGAAACCCCTGACGGATGAAGAGTGGGACAACCGGCACGAGGAGCTGGACATGCTGCTGGAGGAGGGGAACTATGCCGAAGGGGCGGCCCTTGCGATCCGGACCGCGCGGCAGGCCGAACAGACCCTGGGGCCGGATCATCCCCGGCTGGCCGAGGCGCTGACACGGGCGGCGTTTTTCCGGAAAGAGGAAGGGCGGTACGACAAGGCGGAAAAGCTGTATCAGGATGCCCATGTGGTCATGGCATGGGCCCACGGGCCGGGTTCCATCGAGGCATCCATCGGGCTGGATCATCTGGCGATTCTGTATCTGGAACAGGGAAAATACCAGGACGCGGTCTGGCTCTTTGAACGGACCCTGGCCATCTGGGCCGACCATTTCGGCGCGGACCATCCCACGGTAAAACGGCGCCGGGAACGGCTGGATGCCCTGCATGAACGGATCCAGCAGCAGCAGAAGAAGACAGCCGCGGCTGTGCCGCCGCCGGTACAGACGTCTCCCGAACCGCCCGGGCTTCCGCCGGAAACGGACTGGCTGACGGAATTTCTTTCTGACGTGAAGATGCGGCTGTCCCGGCTGAAGGAGAAACTGGTTCAGGTCCGGGCAGCCATTGCCGAATCCGTCCGCAGTGTACGGGACGAATACCGCCTGGACAGTCAGTTTGCCGACTGGCAGGCGGATGTTGAGTCGCTGATCCGGAAATTTACACCGGAACAGTGGCTCTGGATCATTCTGGGAACGGCATTTCTGGTTTTTATTCTGGTCAGGGACTGGAACTGAAGAGATTCTATTCCGGCCACATGTTCTGCTTCTGTTTTCTGCGCTGCTTTCTATCCTGATCCCGTTTCAGATCTTTTTTCTTTTTGACATGGCGGTTCTGCTTTTTCTGTGCGGGATCCATGAAATCGGTATCCAGCATGAAACTGCCGGGCGTCCGGGAACGTTTTTCCGGTTCGGCTTCCGCCTTCTTCTTTGCCTTTTTTGCCGGGACCTCCTGCTCCTTCGGCAGCGGCGGCGCGGTAAAACAGTCCGCCGGAAGGTACGGCGCAAGGAATAATATTTCGCCGATCTGCTGAAACAGAACGCCGCTGTCGATGGCGTTCTGGGTATGAACCGTCAGCATCACGGGGGCCGGATCGATGCGGCGGCCCATCCGTCCGGCCAGTTCCGGATCGGAGGACAGAATGACATTCTCCCGTTCTCCCATCGGGGAAACGCCCCGGTCCACCACCACCGGATGGGCCTTTTTCCGGACACAGGTATACAGGAGTTTGGGAAACTCCTGTACAATCTTTCTCTCCAGCAGATTGTCGCGGTTTCTGGCCCGGATGCGGTTTTCTTCAATTTCAACAGGCGGGTCCGGCCGGGTGAGGATCACCTCCTCCAGACTGGCCCGGCGGACATGTTTCCAGCCCGGTTCTTCACTCAGCGCTTTGAGCAGATCCTTGATTTTGACATACCCTTCGGGGTCCGGAACCAGACCGAACTCATCGGGCCGGCGGCCCAGGGCGTAATCCAGAAATTTAGCCAGACCTTCAGGAGATTTCTGCTTGCTCATGCATGGTGTCCTTTTTCTTTCAGCATCAGAAGATGGAACAGGTAAACAGGTACAGACCAGTAACTGCTCCGGTTCAATACGCCATGTGCAGGAAACGGCCTGCCGATCCGCAGTTCCTGCTGTTTCAGAAAATCATACACGATCCGCTGCCGCAACACAACAATCAGTGCGGGCCACAGGTGCAATGCCTCATTTGAACATACGGACCGCCTTGGCGATCCGGTCCGGCGACCCAAGGACAAAGAGAAGATCACCGGCCCGCACCTCGGCATCTCCGTCCGGATTCGGCTCCAGGGAACCGTTCCGCCGGATCGCCAGAATGGTGATGCCGTATTTTTTCCGCAGATCCGCCGCCGCCAGGGTGGTTCCGTCCATGGGGGCGCCGGTGCTGACCCGGAAGCTGTTGATTTCCACATCCGGAAAATCGAAAGCCATTTCCGGCAGGATGCTGGATTCCCGGGAGAGACTGCGGAACATCCGGTAGCCGTCGGACCGGACATCGGCCACGAACCGTTCGATATCCTCCCGCGGGATCAGGTATTTTCCGAGTACACGGGAGAAGATCTCCACCGATGTCTCGAATTCCTCGGGAATCACCTCGTTGGCCCCCAGTGCGTAGAGAGGCCCCATTTCACTGAAAAACCGGGTCCGGACAATCAGATGGGCCCGGGGGCTGAGCCGCCGTACCGCTTCCGTCACCCGCCGGGTGGCGGTGTTGTCATTGATGGCGATCACCGCCACCTTGGCCGTCTCGATTCCCACAAATTCCAGCACCGCCTCCTGGGTGGCGTCGCCGTAGTGAATCGATACCCCCTTTTCCCGTTCCCGCCGCACCGTCTCCGGATTCATTTCAATGATCGTATAGGGAATTTTGGCCATGTCCGCCGCCCGGGCCATGTTCTGGCCGTTGACCCCGTACCCGACGATCACCAGATGATGATGGTGTCCTTCGTGCCCGGTTCCGGTCCCGCGCCAGGGCGTGGCCCCGGCCTTGAACCGCTCCGGCAGCGGCAGCCGCAGTGCCAGATCGGCCATCCGGGCCGAAAAGGCGATCATGAACGGCGACAGCGCCATCGTCAGAACCGAACAGGCCAGAAACATCTGATAGATGGCTTCGGGAAGCAGCTTGTATTCGATACCGGTCAGGGCCAGAATGAAGGAAAACTCTCCCACCTGGGCCAGGGCCAGCCCCACCATCACCGTCGTCCGGATGGGAAACCCCAGCACCAGGGCCGCCAGACCGGCCACCAGCGCCTTGATGATGACAATGCCGATGGTAAT
>JBEPXL010000329.1:0-4698 GCA_041641935.1 Desulfobacteraceae bacterium
GAAGTACATGCCCTTTATCCAGATCGCCGGCATCGTCTTCAGCATCATCGTCGGCATCGGCTTTGGCTTCATCCCTGTCTACGTTTCCACGCTTTTATAAGGAGAGAGTACCTATGCAACTGGACGGAAAAATACCGGGCGGTCCGCTCGCTGAAAAATGGGATAAACACCGTTTTGATCTGAAACTCGTCAATCCGGCCAACAAACGGAAATACAATATCATTGTTGTGGGAACCGGCCTTGCCGGGGGAGCCGCCGCCGCCACCCTGGGCGAACTGGGCTACAATGTACAGAACTTCTGCATTCAGGATTCCCCCCGCCGCGCCCACAGCATCGCCGCACAGGGCGGCATCAACGCCGCCAAGAACTACCAGAACGATGGCGACAGCATCTGGCGGCTCTTTTACGACACCGTCAAGGGCGGCGACTTCCGCGCCCGGGAAGCCAATGTCTACCGGCTGGCCCAGATCAGCAACAACATCATCGACCAGTGTGTGGCCCAGGGCGTCCCCTTCGCCCGTGAATACGGCGGCCAGCTGGCAAACCGTTCCTTCGGCGGCGCACAGGTGTCCCGTACCTTCTATGCCCGGGGCCAGACCGGTCAGCAGCTCCTCCTCGGTGCATACCGTTCCCTGAATCGCCAGATCGCCGCCGGAAAGGTGGAAATGTTCGCCCGCCGGGAAATGCTCGACGTGGTACTCGTCAACGGCAAGGCCCGGGGCATTGTGGTCCGGAACCTGGTCAGCGGTGATATCGAAAAATACGCCGCCGACGCCGTGGTGCTCGCCACCGGCGGATACGGCAATGTCTTTTTTCTCTCCACCAACGCCATGAACTCCAATGTGACGGCCGCCTACCGGGCCTACCGCAAAGGGGCTTTCTTCGCCAATCCCTGCTTTACCCAGATCCACCCGACCTGTATTCCGGTGCATGGAACCTACCAGTCCAAACTGACACTGATGAGCGAAAGCCTCCGGAATGACGGCCGTGTCTGGGTTCCCGAAAAGCCGGGCGAGACCCGTCCGCCCGAGCAGATCCCCGAATCGGAGCGTGATTACTACCTGGAGCGGAAATACCCCAGCTTCGGCAACCTGGTTCCCCGGGATGTGGCCTCCCGGAACGCCAAGGAACAGTGCGATATGGGCAAGGGCGTCGGCGAGACCGGCCTTGCCGTCTACCTCGACTTTGCTGACGCCATCCGGCGGGACGGCCGGGACGTGATCGAGCGGAAGTACGGCAACCTGTTCCAGATGTACGAGAAAATCACCGGCGACAACCCCTATGAAAAGCCGATGATGATCTATCCGGCGGTCCACTACACCATGGGCGGCCTCTGGGTCGATTACAACCTCATGACCACCATGCCGGGCCTGTTCGCTCTGGGCGAAGCCAATTTTTCCGATCACGGTGCCAACCGGCTGGGGGCCAGTGCGCTGATGCAGGGACTGGCCGACGGGTACTTCATTATTCCCTACACCATCGGCGGATATCTGGCCGGTACAGGTCTGGATGAGGTCACCACCGATCATCCGGCCTTCACCGATTCGGTCAGGGCGGTCACGGAAATGACGCAGAAGTTCCTCTCCATCAACGGCAAACGGACCGTGGATGATTTCCACAAGGCGCTGGGCAATATCATGTGGGAATACTGCGGCATGTCCAGAAACAATGAAGGACTCAGGAAGGCGCAGGGGATGATCCGGGAACTCCGGGAAGAGTTCTGGAAGAATGTCACCGTTCCGGGGGATGAAAAGGACGTGAACCAGAGTCTGGAAAAGGCGGGGCGTGTCGCCGATTTTCTGGAATTCGGGGAACTGATGATTGTTGATGCCCTGAACCGGCAGGAGTCCTGCGGCGGCCATTTCAACGAGGAGTATCAGACCGAAGAGAACGAGGCCCAGCGGGATGATGAAAGCTACTGCTATGTGGCTGCCTGGGAGTCCAGGGGGGCGGACGAGGAGCCGGTCCTGCACAAGGAACCGCTGTCTTTCGAAAATGTTAAACTGACACAAAGGAGTTACAAGTGACAAAGACCATCAATTTGACTTTGAAGGTTTGGCGTCAGAACGGGCAGAAGGACAAGGGCCGGTTTGAAACCTACGAGGTTAAAGATATTTCAACCGACATGTCGTTTCTGGAGATGCTGGATGTGCTCAATGAAAAGCTGACCCTGGAAGGGAAGGAGCCCATCGCCTTTGACAGCGACTGCCGGGAGGGTATCTGCGGCCAGTGCGGCGCGGTGGTCAACGGCCGGCCCCACGGACACGAAAAGGGGACCACCCTCTGTCAGCTCCACATGCGTCATTTCGACGACGGCGATACCATCGCCATTGAACCCTTCCGGGCACGGGCGTTCAAGGTGCTCAAAGACCTGCTGATCGACCGGAGCGCCCTGGACAAGATGATCCAGGCGGGGGGATTTATTTCGGTCAACGCCGGGGGCGCACCGGATGCCAATGCGATTCCCATCTCAGGAGAGGTGGTGGAGCTCTCCATGGATGCGGCCCAGTGCATCGGATGCGGGGCCTGCGTGGCGTCCTGTCCCAATGCGTCGGCCATGCTCTTTGTGAGCGCCAATGTTTCCCATCTGGCGCTGCTGCCCCAGGGGAAACTGGAATCGGCACGGCGGGCCCTGAATATGGTACGGAAGATGGATTCCCTCGGGTTCGGCAACTGCTCCAACGAACGGGAATGTGAAGCCGAGTGTCCCAAGGAGATTTCCATTGTCAATATCGCCCGGCTGAACCGGGAGTTTTACAAAAGCGGATTTTTTTCCCGCGCCAGGTAAATCCGGGACCGGGGACGGGCTCCCGTGCGGAGGCCCGTTTCCGGACTTTTATCCGCTGTTTTTCCCTCCGCCCTCCCCTGTTTCTTTTTCAAAAATATCTTTCAGGTATACCTCTTCTCTTCTGTTACAGCCGGTGCTGCCATATTCCTGCTCCTTCTGCTGACGGATCAACAGAATCCTATTGCAAACCGGGTCTCAGTGCAAGCCATGCATACAGAGGCGCCGGATCTCAGATCAGCGTCCTGCAGTAGATGATTTTTCCGTCACCGGGACCGTAAAAATCCGGCAGCGCCGCTTCCTGCCGGTATCCGCACCGTTCGTAAAACGCGCGGGTACTGGCATACTGCACCCGCTGGGAAGTGTCCACATACACCCGCGTACCGGCAGCGGCCCTGATGAGCCGTTCTGTCTCGCTGAGCAGCTTCCGTCCCAGACCACGGCTCTGGAAATCGGGATGGATGGCAATCCAGTACAGGTCAAAACTGGAGGCCGTACAGGGCGTCGGACCGTAGCAGGCATACCCGATGAGGCGGCTGTAATGCTCGGCCATGATAAAGTGATAACTGCTTTCATCCCCCCTGTTGAGCCGCTCTGTCACCAGTTCCGCGGCCACTTCGACTTCCGCCGGAGAAAAGAACCCGGTCATCTCGACCAGGCGGCGGATCGCTTCCGGATCTTCCGTCCTGACCTCATACCGAAGTCTCAGCCCGTGAATCCGGGGTCTGCGTTCGCGCAGACTGCTGGCCCACTGAAGGCTTGCCTCGGCAAGTCCCCTGAAAAAGCGGAGGGCATTTATGCCGAGGGTTCTGTTCCGGTATCCCCCTTCCTGCACCACTACCGTCGGCAGCCCCATAGCCCCGATGAGGCGACCGTTTTCCTCAAAATCCCGGGCCTGGAGGGACCAGGTTCCGGTCGGATCTCCCTTGGCGGTATCAAGACCCAGCGCCACGATCAGAAACTGGGGCTGGAAGTCCTCGATCCGTTCGATGGCCTCGGCCAGGGTTTTCCGGTATTCTTTTCCCGTCACTGCCTCGGCCAGGGGCAGATTCAGGTTGAACCCCTCCCCTTCCCCTTCGCCTCTCTCATCTTCAAATCCGCTGAAATAGGGATACGCAAAGCCGGGATGACCGTGGATCGAAACGGTGAGGACATCGGAACGGCGATAAAAAATATCCTGCTGGCCATTGCCGTGGTGGTAGTCAATATCCAGAATGGCGACCCTGCCGAAGCCGCAGAGATACTGTGCTGCAATGGCGTTGTTGTTGAAATAGCAGAATCCGCCGAATGCCCGCCGTTCGGCGTGATGTCCCGGCGGTCTGATCAGGGCGTAGGCCAGGCGACGCCCTTCCAGGACTTCCCGGGCCGCCGTCAGGACACAGTCCACGCCGCGCCGGGCGGCCGGATAGGCATTGCGGTGTATGGGCGTAAAGGTATCAATGCAGTAGTAACCGGCAAGGACCGATGGTTCCCTGGGCGGGCGGGCCTTGTTCCGGATGGGAAAGACGTAGGGGTAAAGTGATTTCCCCTCGGGTACATCGGCACTGGCCCGGCGGATGTAGGTGACAAAATCATTGTCATGAACGGCATGAATATGCTTTTCGGCAAAAGTCCGCGGCTTCAGGGGAATAAAGAATCCCGCTTTTTCCAGTTCCCCGTAAATACTCCGCACCCGGACCGGGGATTCCACATACCCCCGCTCGTGGACATGGTGTATGGTGTGCCTGTCATTGACGACCAGCGCGATCTGTTCGGTGAACCTGCCATCCACCGCGGCCTTGACCGCCTCGGGCTTCACATATCGATAGTCCCGGATCTGCAACGGATCATCGGTAAAGGATGCGACAACCTGATCCACATATTCGGCAGGACAGAGATCGGCATACTTCCGTTCCAGAACAGCCCGCACCACC
>JBEPXL010000330.1:0-4696 GCA_041641935.1 Desulfobacteraceae bacterium
GTTTGCCGAACCGGGAACTTATACCATTTCGTTTACCGCTGTGGACATGGATGGTGACACCGGCAGCGATATGGTGACAATTACAGTCAATCCGGTTGTGGTGGATACGGAACCGGTGGTGAGTATCATTATACCCGAATCCGACCTGACCATTCCGCAGGGTCATGCGATCCAGTTTATGGGACTTGTGCAGGGTGGCAATCCACCCTTTGCATATGAATGGAATTTTGACGGTGCAGCGGAGAATTTATCCTTTGAAAATCCTCCACGGCCTACCCTTTTTGAACAGCCGGGAACCTATACCATTACGCTCACTGTAACAGATGCGGAAGGAGATACAGACAGCTTCTCCCGCGTCATTACCGTTCTGGGGCCGGTGATCCGGCCGGAAAAGCCGCAGCTTGTTTCCTCTGGCGATGCGCCGGTCGATCCGGTTCTGGCTGCGACTCTGGGAACTGCAGAATTTGTCCATACCACGGACGGCTACACCCATGCCGCCACACGCTGGCAGGTGAGAGATCATTTTTCTACCCCCGTTCTGGATATCACCACCGATACTCATTTGACAATAATCCCCCTGCCGATGCTTCTGCTCAAATCAAACGCCACGTACTACTGGCGTGCCATGTTCATTGACGATGCGGGCAATGAATCCGAATGGTCGGACACAGCCTCCTTTGGGACGGCTGTGGACAATGATGCAGACGGCAACGGTGTTTCTGACGAATTGGAAGTTGATGAAACCGTGGACCTGAACCGGAACGGCAGGCCGGATATCGAGCAGGATGATTTGAAATGCATCCGCACGGCTGCGGGGAATTCGATCATCGGTGTGAAAGCATCCGGCAGTGAAAACGCTATTGAAGCCCTCCATGCTGTTTCCCCGGATGATATCGGCGAAGAACCCGATCAATCCGCGTTGCTGCTCTTCGGTCTTGTCTCCTTTCGCCTTTCCATTACAACTCCCGGCGACACGGCTGAGGTGATATTCTATCTGAACCGGTCACTGCCTGAAGGAACAAGATGGTACGGATACAATGCGATGGACGGATGGTCCGATGATTCGGAATCAGCCGACTTCAGCGAAGACGGACAAGCAGTGATCCTGTCGCTTCAGGATGGCGGTTCCAGGGATGCCGACGGAACGGTGAATGGGATAATCCTCTACACATCCGGACCCGGAACGCCACCTGAGGAGCCGCTGTCACTGCCACCTCCGCCGGATTCGGACAGTGTGGGCGGATCAGGTTGTTTTATCGACTGTATGATCCGGTAAGCAAACAGACCGGGATGATCCCGGCCGGTTCCGTTCTGCATCCAGAGGGCGACTGCTCCCGCTCTTTCCGCAGAATTATTGTCCCTTTGCGTAACCTGTGGTATTGTTGCCACTTATGTTCACCTGGATTCCCATATACTGTGAACTCGCCCGGAAGCTGCAGGAATACCGCAACCGGCAGAGTGAGCTGATCGCTTTTCTGAACCGCCTGAGAGATGAGGGGCTTCCCGTCTTTTCCCTGCGGGATCGGGACGGCCGTGGCCGCGCCATTCCTCTGGCAGTAATCGATCCCTTTACTGTTCTTGCCGCCTTCAACCGCCGTCTCAAACCGGAAAACCGCATTTCGATTCTGCGCCGCATGAAGGCGTTCTTTCATCTGAAAGAATCCCTGCCCCGGGATCTGGACGGCATTCCCCTGGTCAATAACCAGAATGCCTGGTTTTTTCCCTTCAGGGCGGACAGAAAAGACGGGGATATCGACGCGCTGTGGAACATCGCACATGCTGCCGCACAGCCCGGCCAGCCGGATGAACCGCTTTTTTCCAGATGCCTCGACATCCACCGCATGGGGCTTCCAAAACTCACCGTCGGGCTGTTCTGGATGCAGCCGGACCGGTTCCTGCCCTGCGACGGCAGAACCCGGTTGTATCTCCAGGACAACGGCCTTGTCCTTCCGGAAAAGACGCCACGGGGATACGAAGAACTGACCGATCAGGTGCGCATGTCGCTGGATGACAGCTTTCCCCGGATTTCCCTGCAGGCCGCGAGCTACACGCCTCCCGAACCCGTTTGCGCCCTTCGCCGCCGCCGTCCTCCTGGCCGAACAGACGACAGCTATACACGGGAAACGGCGCTGAAAGAACTTTTCATCGATGAAAACCGCTTTGACGATATCCTGAACGGTCTGCAGCAGAAAAAGAGCATCATCCTGCAGGGACCGCCCGGTGTGGGCAAGACGTTTCTGGCCCGGCGGATCGCGCAGGTGTTCACCGGAAAAAAGGAGACGGCGCAGGTCGAGATGATCCAGTTTCATCCATCTTACGCCTACGAAGATTTCATACAGGGCTACCGTCCGGCGGGAGATGGTTCTTTCAGGCTGAAAAACGGGGTCTTTTACCAGTTTACCGAACTGGCCCGGCAGAATCCGGGGAGCCGGTATGTGTTTGTGATCGATGAGATCAACCGGGCCAATCTGGGCAAGGTGTTCGGTGAACTGATGATGCTTCTGGAAAGCGACAAACGGGGGCGGGATTTTTCTGTTCCCCTGACCTGTGCCGAAGGACCGGGGGACCGGTTTTATCTGCCGGAAAATCTCCACCTGATCGGAACCATGAACACCGCCGACCGGTCTGCAACCGGTATGGATTACGCCCTCCGCCGCCGGTTTCGCTTTTTTCTGCTGGAACCGATGTTCCACAGCCCGAAATTCCGGAACCGGCTCATCGAAGCCGGTATTCCGCAGAAAATGGTTTCACAGATTGCGGACCGCATTACCCATTTGAACCGGAAAATCGCGGCAGAACAGTTCTCCCTGGGCCCGGGGTTCCAGATCGGCCACAGCTTTTTCTGTCCCGACAGACCGGTCACCGATGCGGCTGCATGGTACAGGAATATCATCGACCACGAAATCCGTCCCCTGCTCCATGAATACTGGTTTGATGACCCCGGCAAAGCCGACCGGCTGGCAGATCAGCTTCTTCGCTTTCCATGACCATCCCGGTTCAGAACATCTACTATCTTCTCTGCTACGCATGGGACAAACTGGAAATGAAGGATATGATTTCCGTCCATTCCGCAGAGGTCAAGACCCTGCCTGAACTGTATGCCCGCGTACTGACCAGCGGCGTCGGACGACTCCTGCGGCAGGGGCCGGACATGGACTATATCACCACAGAAGGGGAAACCCGGCGTATCCGTGGCAAGATTCTCTTCGGCCCGTCCCTCTCCCACGGTCTTCTGCAGAATGCCGCAGCCTTCTGTTCCGCCGATGAACTGACGGACAATATCCTCCCGAACCGGATTCTCAAAGCGACTCTCAAACGTCTGAGGGAGATGGACCTGCTCGATCCGTCCCTCCGGAAAGAAGTCAACAGGGTTTATCGGCGATTCCCGGCGGTGGAACCGATGATGCCCCGGCCCCACCACTTTTTTCAGGCCCGGCAGGAACGGAAAAGCGGAAACCGGATGTATGATTTTCTGCTGGACGTCTGCCGTCTGGTGTGGGAATCTGTACTGATCGAAGAAGAAACAGGCCGGTTCCGGTTTGTCGATTTTGTCCGGGATGAAGTCAGAATGGCCCATCTGTTCGAGGCATTTGTCCGGAATTTTTACCGGAGGGAGCAGAACCGCTACACCGTCCGGCGGGATACCATTGCCTGGCATCTGGACCGGAACGGAGACGCGGATCACCGTCTTCCGCATATGGAGACGGATATTTCCCTCACTTCCGAAACCCGGAAGATCGTCATCGAGACCAAGTTCAGTGCGCAACCGGTATCGGAGCAGCAGGGCAATATCGCGCCCGAAAACCTGTATCAGCTGTTTGCCTATCTCAAGAATCTGGAAGGGCGCGGCGGCCTCGATGAAACCTGTGAAGGGATTCTTCTGTATGCCGCCGCCGGTGAACTGATCGACAGTGATTTTTATCTGCCGAAACACCGGCTCCGGGTCAAAACACTGAATCTGAACCAGGACTGGCGCGGAATTCACAATGAACTTCTGGAACTGATTCAAAAGGATATTCCATGAGCCTCCTCGACAGGGTCAGAAAGATCAAAAGCAGACCATTCATGGAGGCTGTCGCAGCGGCCACGGCCGTGGTCGCCTGTGCCGACGGCCTTGTCAATCCGGAAGAAATTGATAAACTGGTGGAGTATATCCGCCTGGACGAGTCTCTCAGTGTCTTTGATGCCGGAGAGGTGATCGAAACCTTCGACCAGTTCATTGAACGGTTCTCTTTTGACCCGAACATCGGGAAAATCCATGCCATGCAGACGATCCAGTGTCTGCGAAGGCGGTCCGAAGAAGCCCGGCTTCTGATCCTGATCTCCTGCGCCATCGGTCAGGCGGACCATGAGTTCGATAATAATGAACGGCTGGCGATCCGGGAGATTGCACGGGCGCTCGGATTCGATCCAAAGGAATTTAATCTGGACCTGAAGGCGCCGTCTCTTGCGGATCTGCCCCGGCACAGGCAACCGCCGACGAAACCGTCCACCGGGCCGGAGTGGATGCGCAAATCCCCTCCGCCCCCTCCTCCGATTAAACCATCGCCTCCGAAACCGGAAAAGAAAGCAGACGATATCCCGGACTGGATGACCCGTTCGCCGAAACCGTCCGCCCCTCCCCCGCCGGAGCCGGATATTCCGGAATGGATGAAACATGTACGGGTTTCAAAGCAGGAAAATATGCCGGACTGGA
>JBEPXL010000331.1:0-4683 GCA_041641935.1 Desulfobacteraceae bacterium
TGTGATTCTCAAAACCATCGGATATACCGATGAAACGCCTGTCGCCTCCGGCTCCCGGCTGGAAAAGAACCTTCGCCCGTATATCGATAAACCGGCTTCGTCAGAGACAGCGCGACGCCGGCAGTACAACAGGGCCCTGTCGTATCTGCGGGCCCGGAAGATCAACCGCTTTCTGCAGAACCATCTTCCGCAGGAGATGGCCCCGGGTACCAAAGTCCGTTTTGTGGAAAAGGCCCTTGGCATGGGGGAAGAGCCCCCCATCGCAGCCGGGCAGATAAACTACGGCCGGATCGATCCGCGCCGGCGAATCTGTATGGTGCTGCCGTTTATAGGGATAGACATTTGATCGGTGAACGTCTGACCGGCATTGTACCGGCGATGATCGCAATCCTGCTGTTCGGTGGCACCGAGGCGCTGGCGCGGGATACGCGGCAGATGCAGCAGGCGGCGCTTGTGTACAATCTGAGTAAATTCGTGGTCTGGCCGGATCAGGAATCCGGCCAGATGGCGGAGGAGAGAACGGGCGGGAATCCGGAGAACCGCCAGGTGCCGGACGGGATTCGCTGTACATTCTGTATACTGGGAGAAAACAAGATTGACGCGGATCTGGCAAAGCTGGCCGGTACAGCCGCCGGTGACAGAAAACATACGGTCTGCCGTCTGAACCGCCTGAAAATTCCCCTGAACTGCCAGGTTCTCTACATCAGCGCCGACATGGAGGCGGAGCTTTCAGACATTCTGAAAAAACTGGAACGCCGGCCGGTCTTTACGGTCAGCGACATTCCGCAGTTTGCCCGCAGGGGCGGCATGGTGGAAATCGTGTCAGCCGATGAACGGGTATTTTTCCATATCAATCTGGATGCCGCAAAACGTGCCGGACTGATCATCAAGGCACCGCTGCTCCAGATTGCCACGGTCATCCAGGCCCCTCTCCCGTAACCCGCAGAAGCATTTTTTTCAGGATTCTCTTGCGAGTTCCTCCTTTACCGCCATTGCTACTTTCTCCAGGGTGTACGGTTTCTGAATATACCCGCCGATACCGAGCCGTCTGGCTTTTTTCACACGATCCGTTTCTGAAAAACCGCTGGCGATAATGGCCCGCTGCCGGGGATGGATTTCGATAATCCGGCGGTAGGTCTCCAGGCCGTCGATTCCGGGTTCCATGATCATATCCAGCAGAACCAGATCGACGGAACTGGATTTCAGATATTCCACAGCAGCTTCCCCGCCGCTTACGGCCCGGGGCCGGTATGACAGCGTTTCCAGCATCTTGACGGCAATCTCCCGCTGCTGCTCCAGATCATCCACCACCAGGATGCGTTCCCCGTTCCCCTGAAGGCTTTCGGAAGACGGCGGGGGTAAAACCGTTTCCTCTGCGTCATCGCTGCAGACAGCCGGAAAGTACAGATAAAAGGTCGTTCCCTGACCATGTCTGCTTTTGACATCGATGTATCCGTTGTGGTCCTTGATGGTGCCCCACACAACCGTCATTCCCAGCCCTGTGCCGCTTCGGCCCATCTTCTTTTTGGTGTAAAACGGCTCAAAGATGCGGGACAGATCATCGGCGGCAATGCCGATGCCCGTATCCGCGACTGTCAGGAGAACATAGTCGCCTGCTTTGATGCTGCTGTATCCACGCATGGGACCGTCGATGTAGCAGCTGGACAGGCTGATGGTGATCTTTCCGTTATCGGTCATGGCTTCGGCCGCATTGTAGACCAGGTTCATCAGGGTTTTTTCCAGATGGACCGGTGATCCCTTGATCTTCACGGCATCGGCATCGAGCCGGGTCTCTACCTGCACTCCCGGATGATACCCCAGCATCTTCTGATGTTCCGGGCCGGCCAGATAATCGGTGATCAGCCGGCGCAGGTCCACCACCGTATCCACACTGACGCCGCGACGCGCCAGGGTCAGGAGATCCTGCACGATGGCCGCTGCCTTGACCCCGGAGCTCTGGATGGTCTGAAGGGGTTTACGCATGGGACTGTCCTCCGGAAGGTTCATCAGCAGAAGATCCGGATAACTGACAATGCCGGACAGGATGTTGTTGAGATCATGGGCGACGCCGGCAGCCAGTGTACCGATGGCTTCCATCTTCTGTGCCTGTGCCAGCTGGTCCTGAATGCGGATGCGTTCTTCCATCTCGGCCTTGAGCTTTATGTTGGAATGGAGCAGTTCCGCTGTTCGGGTATTGACCGCATCTTCCAGCCGATCCCGGTGTATTGCCAGTTCTTCATCCCGTTTCTGAATCTGGGACAGCATTTCGTTAAAACCGTTGATGAGCATCCCGATTTCATCGTCATTGATTTTTTTCAGACGGGTGCCGTAGTTCTGCTGTTCCGAAACCATCTCCATTGCACTGGTCAGATCGGTGATCGGATCGATGACGGTGCGGTGCAGCCGCCTGGAGATCAGATAGGCGGCGATCACCAGCAGAATCATCAGCCCGACGACCAGCAGGATGGACCAGAGAATCTTTTCATTCATCGGCCCGAGATCGGCCCGGAGGACGACATAGCCGATGGTTTCATTGTCCAGCCGGACCGGCCGGGTCACATCGATATGATCCGCCCTGAAGACAACGGACGCATGCTGTTCATCGGGTTCATCTTCGGAAGCCGATGCCAGACGGAGCCGGAGGGGGCGGAGCAGGTCGGCTTCTTCCGGAGGAATCAGCGGCGCCGACGGCTTCCGGTAGGTAGCGAAGATGGTGCCGTCACTGCGGAGAATGCCCGCATACAGAATCTCTTTTTTGGCCTTCAGGGCCGACAGAAGCTCGTCTGCGGACTGGGGGACATCGAAGATCAGTGAAGCGCTGCTGTTGATACCGATCATTTCGCCGAGGGTGGTAAGATTGTCGGCCATATTGCGGCGGAACGAGGTAATTTTGTCGATCAGAAAAAAACCGGCCAGTACGCTCACCGCAAGCAGGGATACAATAAAGACGATAATGGTCAGCTTGATCCGGATGGGCTGATCGCTGAACCTGCGTTTCATTGTCCCTATCCGCCTCCGTACCTGCGGTGCGATATCCGCCGTCAGTGGTTCCATTACATGAAAAGCCGTTTCAGAAGGGTATCGACGATGGAGATGCAGAACGCCGCCAGCAGGGTCCAGCCGAAGCCTTTGATTTCAAAATCCTCGACAATCTTGTCCGTAATCCAGAGAAGAACGGCATTGATGACAAACTTGAACAGACCGAAGGTGATGATAATGAAGGGCAGACTCACCAGGAAAAACAGCCAGCCGAAAAGAAAGCTGATAATACTGTAGATGAGGGCGACGATGATCGCGGTCCAGAAACTCTTGATCCGAATGGTCGGAAAAAGCTGTGCGATGAGAAAAACAGCGATGCTCATGCTCAGGATGTTGAGTAGTATTACCATGACCAGATCCTTTCCCGAAACAGTGAATGTTGGATTTTATGCCGCAGCATTACAGAGTATTAAACACATACGTTCACAGTAGCACGGTACTTTTTCATGAACAAGTCACTATTTGCACAAAAGCAGATCGATATTGATCCATTTCTGCGGCTGGTTTATAGAAGGTCAGAAGTCTTCTGTTCAAAACCGGAAAGAGAAATCGGCAGGAGGTATGCTCCGGCGGCTGAGCGCGTGCCGGTTACCGGATTTTCCGGATGGGGCTACAGCACAATGGTGCCGGGAGCAGTCCGCCCCGGTGATACAATAATGGACACAGAAACGGAGGAGTTGCCGGAATGGCGATTCGTATGCTTGCAGCAGATCTGTACCGCCTGATCCGGGCGGTGGAGGAACTGGAAAAGAAGATCGAAAAGACGCCGTATGATCAGCAGGCCCCGCTGAAGGACCAGCTCCGCAAACTCAAGGCCGAGCGGAATTACGTTCGGGGACTGCTGGATGGGAGGAAAGGGTCTTCATGAGGCGGATCAATGATACTTTATGAAGTGTACTCGACGAGCTCGACAAGGGGGAACAGCAAGAAAAGGTGGATTTCCAGCAGAAATATGTGCCTCTTTGAATTTATCCGGCTTCTAATAGAAACTGATCCATTTGGTACGTGTGTGGCAGTGATCTCTGCTGTGGTTTCGGGCTTTCCTCTTTTTAAGAGCTATGTTTTTGCAGAAAAATTGTTTTTTGATTGATAACTTTATGCTTTTTCTAAGAAAATATTTTTTACTCTAACCTCTTTGATGTTGTAAGATTTTATTTGTCATTTATTATCAATGCAATTTCAATTTGATTTTATGCTATTGAAATTAAAATTATTTTTTTTAGATCTGAATGTTCAAATTGATGTTTTTAAGTACATGTAAAGATGATCTACTTTGTTTATAAAGACCTTCCGGTTTTTTAAATTTTAATATTTTATGGTTTACAACTGTAAAACGAGTTGCTAAAGAGGCCATAAGTTTTATCCCTGAACATGACAAACATACTCTAATTTTAGGATTGAATCGTGGGTGTAAAGAAAGAAGTGTTCATCAGTTATGCGAGCAGGGATCGCGATCGAGTGAAAGGATTTGTGAGTCTTCTTCATGCAGCCGGGATATCCGCCTGGATGGATACCAGTGGAATCGATGGCGGGGGCAAATGGTCAAAAGAAATTGTCAAGGCGATAAAAGAGTCCAAAGCGGGAATTGTGATGGTTTCTCCATACTCTATGGCCTCCCCAAATGTTTTTAAAGAGGTTCATTTG
>JBEPXL010000332.1:0-4679 GCA_041641935.1 Desulfobacteraceae bacterium
TTCCGGTGCAATCCCGGCCGGGTTGGTGGCGGCGATATGCATGGCGATATTGCGGGCGAATTCTCTGAAATCATCGGTCTTCGCCACAAAGTCGGTTTCGCAGTTGACCTCCACCATGACGCCGATTTTTCCGCCCATGTGAATATAGGATTCGATGATTCCTTCACTGGTGGCCCGGCCGGCCCGCTTCTGGGCGGTCGCCAGACCCTTCTTTCTCAGGAAATCGACTGCCTTGTCGATATCGCCGGCGGATTCGGCCAGCGCCTCCTTGCAGTCCATGATACCGGCTCCGGTTTTTTCCCGGAGCTCTTTTACCATTGCAGCACTGATATCTGACATAACCTTTTATTCTCCTGTTATTCTTCTGTCTGAGTCGTTTCTTCGGCCGGCGTCTCTTCCGCCGTCCGTTTGATGATCTCGACCACCGGTCCGTCGGTTCCGTCCGAAATGACCTTCCGTTCGCCCGGCTTCAGGTCTGTGCCCGCGGCTGTGCTTTCAGCGGTTTCCTCTTCCGCTTCGGCCTTGTCCGCTTCGGCCTGGCGCCGTTCGGCCAGCTGTTCCCGCCCGTCGATACATGCTTCGGCGATCTTGGAGGTAAGCAGACGAATGGCCCGGATGGCGTCATCGTTGCCGGGAATAACATAATCAATTTCGTCCGGATCGCAATTGGTATCCACGATGGCGACAACCGGAATTTTGAGCCGGCGGGCTTCCTTGACGGCAATGGCTTCGTTTTTCGGATCAACCACAAATACTGCGCCGGGCAGACGGTTCATTTCCCGGATTCCGCCGAGGTTGTTGTCCAGTTTCGTCCGTTCTTTTCCCAGCTGGAGCCGTTCCTTTTTGGTATACAGGCCGCTCGTTTCCTCGTCTGCGAGGATATCGTTGAGGTAGTTGAGCCGGTCGATGCTCTGCTTGATGGTCTGGAAATTGGTCAGCATACCGCCGAGCCACCGGTTGTGGACATAAAACATTTCACACCGGTTGGCCTCTTCATAGATGGCATCCCGGGCCTGCTTCTTCGTTCCCACAAAAAGGATCGACTTTCCGCTCGCCACGATGTCCGCCACAAAATCATACACGTTTTTGAACATCTTGACGGTCTGCTGCAGATCGATGATGTAGATTCCGTTTCTGGCCCCGAAGATATAGGGTTTCATTTTCGGATTCCAGCGACGGGTCTGATGACCGAAGTGGACGCCTGCCTCAAGCAGTTCTTTCATCGTTACATATGCCATAATACGCTTTTCTCCCTTCGTATTGGTTGGTCCACCGCTTCTGTCTTCCCTGTCCCCGACTTTTCCCCGTGGAAAAGCACCGGGGGACAGATCAAGAAGCGTGTGTTTTTGTGAAATCGAATTTAATTACCAGATTCCCTGATGGGCCGCAACCCTTTTTTCGGTTTACCGGTCAGCCGCATCCGGACGATCCGGTCATGTCCGCTGTAGTCCCGGATGCAGGCGAACTCGCCGTATACCCCGCACCTTTCCACAATGTCCCGGACCTCGTCCTGCTGATCAAATCCCATTTCCAGAAACAGATACCCGCCCTCCACCAGATAATCCGGCGCACGCCGGATAATCCGGCCAATTGCCGCCAGTCCGTCCGGGCCGCCGTCCAGGGCGGTGCGGGGTTCATACCGGCTGACCTCCGGCTGGAGCGTCGGAATATCCGCCGTCCGGATATAGGGAGGATTGGATACGATCATGTGGAACGGGGAAAGGGGCCGGACCGGTGCAAACCAGTCGCCGCAGAAAAAGGAGACGGCATTTTCCTGACCATTCCGGCGGGCATTGGCCCGGGCAACCGTCAGTGCCGGCCATGACCGGTCCGAGGCAAAGAAATGGTGCCCGGGGCGCTCTGCCGCCAGGGCCAGAATAATGGCGCCGGATCCGGTTCCCGGTTCCAGAATCCGCTGTTCCCTGTCGGGCGCATGTTCGGGCAGCAGACCGAGAACCGCTTCCACCAGACATTCCGTCTCGGGCCGGGGGATCAGCACCTCCCGGGAAACGCTCAGAGGGAGGGACCAGAACTCCCGCGATCCCACGATATAGGCCACCGGCTCCCGTTTTACCCGCCGTTTGATCAGCGAGCGGAAACGGGCCAGTTCATCGGCCACCAGGGGCTGGTCGTACCGGACATAGAGGTCGATCCGTTCCAGCCCCAGCGCGTGGGCCAGCAGGACTTCCGCCGAAGCCCTGGGGTTGTCTACATCATGGGAGGCAAAGTAGTCGGTGGTCCACCGCAGGATCTTCAGAATCGTCCAGGACGGGGCATCAGCTTTTGCCTGCGGCGATGTCTGCATGTTGCAGTGCCTGTGCCTGATAGAAGGTTGTCAGTTCATCAATCACCGGGTCCAGATCCCCCTGGAGAATCGCATCCAGCTTGTACAGGGTCAGCCCGATCCGATGGTCTGTGATCCGGACCTGTGGGTAGTTATAGGTGCGGATCCGGCCGCTCCGGTCACCGCTGCCGATCTGGCTTTTCCGCTCTTCGGACCGTTTTGCGTTCTGTTCCTGAATCATCTGGTCCAGGAGGCGCGCCCGGAGGACTTTCATGGCCTTGTTCTTGTTCTTCAGCTGGGATTTCTCATCCTGGCAGGTGACCACAAGACCGGTGGGCAGATGGGTAAGCCGTACCGCCGAGTCTGTGGTATTGACAGACTGCCCCCCGGGGCCGGTGGACCGGTAGACATCCACCTTGATCTCGTTGGGATCGATCTGCAGTTCGACCTCTTCGGCTTCGGGCAGCACCGCCACTGTCACCGCGGAGGTGTGGATCCGTCCCTGGGTTTCGGTTTCGGGAACCCGCTGCACCCGGTGGATGCCGCTTTCGTATTTGAGACGGCTGTAAGCTCCCCGCCCCTGAATCATGGCGATCACTTCCTTGAGGCCGCCGACGCCGGTGGGATGGTGGCTCATGATATCGATCTTCCATCCCTGGTTCTCCGCATAGCGGCTGTACATCCGGAACAGATCGGCGGCGAAAAGGGCTGCCTCGTCACCGCCGGTTCCGGCCCGGATCTCCACCAGAACATTCTTCTGGTCATTGGGATCCCTGGGCGTCAGGAGTTTTTTCAATTCCCCGTGCAGGCTTTCCTTTTTCTGATCCAGCGTATGAACTTCCGTCCGGGCCAGTTCCTTGATCTCCGGGTCGCCGTCCCGCAGGAGTTCTTCACTCTCTTCCAGCTCCGTCACGACCTGCCTGTACTCCCGGAAGGTGGTGACGAGTTTGCTCAGTTCGGCATGTTCCCGGATATATTTCTGGTACAGCGGCTGATTCTGAACCGTCTCCGGATCACTCATCAGGGTTTCAAGTTCATTATACCGCTGTTCAACGCCTTGCAGTTTCTCAAACATAGGTTTCCTGACCGCTCTCTTTGCGGACCGTTCCGTTCAATGGGCCGGGCGGTAAATGTGAGCGCCGCTCCGGTTACTTGCTCTGCTGCTGAAACTTTTCGTATTTTTTGCGGAACCGCTCGATCCGGCCGGCCGTATCCACCAGTTTCTGTTTTCCGGTAAAGAACGGATGGCACTGCGAACAGATCTCCACCCGGATATCCGACCCTGTGGAGCCGACTTCCAGTTCATAGCCGCAGGCGCATTTGATTTTTGCTGCATCGTACTTCGGATGAATTCCTTCTTTCATTTGTTCACTCCCTTATCTGTTCTTGAGATAATAGTTGCTATGCATTCATTGCTTCCAGAAACTCTCTATTATTCTTCGTTCCGTTCATTTTATCAAGCAAAAATTCGAGGCTGTCCACCGGATTGAGCGTTGAAAGCAGTTTTCTGAGAATCCAGACCCGGTTGATGGTATCCTTGTCCAGCAGCAGCTCCTCTTTGCGGGTTCCGGATTTCTTGATATCGATGGCCGGGAACAGCCGCTTTTCCGCCAGTCGCCGGTCGAGCTGGAGCTCCATGTTGCCGGTTCCCTTGAACTCCTCGAAGATGACTTCATCCATCCGGCTGCCGGTGTCGATGAGGGCCGTTGCGATGATGGTCAGGCTGCCGCCTTCCTCCACGTTCCGGGCCGCGCCGAAAAACCGTTTGGGCCGCTGCAGGGCATTGGAATCGACGCCACCGGACAGAATCTTTCCGCTCGGCGGCACCACGGAGTTGTAGGCCCGGGCCAGACGGGTGATACTGTCGAGGAGAATGACCACATTCTTTTTATGCTCCACCAGACGCTTTGCCTTTTCGATCACCATTTCCGCGACCTGGACATGACGTTCGGCCGGTTCGTCGAAGGTCGAACTGATGACCTCTCCCTTGACCGAGCGTTCCATGTCGGTCACCTCTTCGGGCCGTTCATCGATCAGAAGGACAAACAGATCAATATCCTTGTGATTGGACGTGATGCTGTTGGCGATAAACTGGAGCAGCATGGTCTTGCCCGACCGGGGCGGAGAAACGATCAGCCCCCGCTGCCCGAAGCCGATGGGCGTCATCAGGTCCATGATCCGGGGTGAATAATTGTCGGCCAGGGTTTCCAGGCTGATCTTCTTGAGCGGGTAGAGCGGCGTCAGGTTGTCGAAGAGAATTTTCTCCCGTGCGATTTCGGGATCTTCGTAGTTGATGGCCTCCACCTTCAGAAGAGCGAAATACCGTTCCGACTCTTTGGGCTGGCGGATCTGGCCCGAAACGGTGTCACCGGTTCTGAGATTGAAACGGCGGATC
>JBEPXL010000333.1:0-4653 GCA_041641935.1 Desulfobacteraceae bacterium
ATCGGCAAAGAGGAGTTTCAGGAAACTTTCGATGCCGAGGAGAGTGTATCCCTCTTTCCCCGGGATGCCTGCGATGCCGATTCCCAGCGCCGGTTTTCCCCAGAGCTGTTCCGCATGGGGATAGAGAGCGATGCCCCGGTCCATGAACCGTTTCAGGCTGGCGTTGGGGCCGAGAAAGTAGGTCGGGGCCGATACGATGAGCCCGTCTGCGGCAAGGATGGCATCGACGACGGTGCCGAAGTCGTCATCGATGGCGCATGTCTGCTTGAACAGGCAGGTATAGCAGCCGGTGCAGGGCTGCAGGTTGAAGTCCGACAGGCGCAGGAGTTTCAGCGTGTGGGGTTCGCTGATGTTTCTGCTGACCTCTTTTGCCATGATTTCACAGTTTCCCAGCTTTCGCGGAGAGCCGATGATGGCCAGAATGGTTTTCAAGCTCTGTACCTCCCTCGATGACAGAATGATGCAAAGAATATATGGTTTGTATACGAACCGAACGGATAAAAAAACAGCGGACGCGATTCTGTGATGCCGGTCCGGACCGGAATCCCTGTCGCTGTCCGCCTGCCTACAGCATATCCCGCAGCAGACGCTTCAGCAGCACCTGTTCTTCCAGGGTGAATCCGGACAGCAGTTCTTCATTGGCCTTCTTCCGTTCCCGGATCAGCCGGTCTTTCAACTCATTGGCCCGGGGCGACGGATACAGCTGCTGCACACGGCCGTCATCGGGATCGGGTTTTTTGACAATCCAGCCCGCCTCGACCATCCGCTCCAGCACGCCGGAGAGGGTGGCTTTGTCGAGAATCAGGCATTTGCACAGTTCCGCTGCGGTCATTCCTTCGCGGTACCACAGCCCTTCCAGAACCAGGTGCTGCATGTTGGTCAGGCTGTATGGTTTCAGCCGTTTCTTGAAATCGGCATGGGCCTTCTGATAGGCTTTTCCCAGTAAAAATACCGTACAATCCGGCAGGTCTTCCGGTAATCTGGACACAATGTGATCTCCTTCGTATACGAACTAATAAGGATTGAACTAAACTATTTTATGGCCTTCTGTCAAGAAGAGTTGTTCAGAAAAACCGGTTCCGGGCAAATATTTCCTTTTGAGAAGAGGAGGAATACGATATGCAGACATCGGTTACGAAAACAGGTGGTTTGTCCGCTTCGGAAGGAAAGGAATTCATCCATGAAAATCAAAGGGATTCGCTGGCAGATTACGGCATGGTCGGGCATCTGTATTCTGCTGACCGCCGGCATTATCATCGCCTATTCAGCCCTTGCCCTGCGGCAGGAGGCAATAAACGCCCGTGATGACGCGGTCGCCCGCGCCCGGGTACATGCCAGTGAACTGGCCCGGCGGATCGGCGGCAATATTGAAGTGCATCTGGAGGGGGCGCTCTTCACCGCCCGGACCCTGGCCCAGTCTTTCGCCGGTATCAAGGAGGATCCTTCCGCCTTTCCTCCGGACCGGGCCGCGGTCAATGAAATGATCAAAAATGTTCTGATCCGGAATCCACAGTTTATCGGCATGAGCACCTGCTGGGAACCCGACGCGTTTGACGGGAAAGATCCGGAGAACATCAACGCGCCGGGACACGACAGCACCGGCCGCTTTATTCCCTACTGGTACCGGACCGGAACCGGCAGCGTGGCGGTAACGCCGCTGGTCGATTATGATGTGGAAGGGGACGGTGACTACTACCTCATTCCCAAGCGGACCAGAAGTGAATGCCTGATCGAACCCTATGTCTATCCCGTGGCAGGTAAAGACGTGTTCATGACGACCCTGTCCGTTCCGATCATGGCCGACGGCGTCTTCTACGGCATTGTAACGGTGGATATTCCCCTGGCGTTTCTGCAGGGAATCGTGGATGACGTGCCGGAACAGTATGACCGGTCCGTCAAAATCGCCCTGTTCAGCCATGAGGGTACGCTGGCCGCAGTGACCGGACAGCCGGAACTGGCCGGGCAGCATATGAAAGCGGTGTACCGGGACGACTGGGAAGATGATCTGGCCGATATTCAGGCGGGAGAGATGCTGATCGAGTCCATGGAAGGCGAGGAAGAACTGGAGATTCATGTTCCCATGGAGATCGGCGAGACCGGTACGCCCTGGAGCATCAGCCTCATTATTCCCGATAACATGATTACAGCCAGGGCCGATGAACAGCTTCACCGGAGTGAGCGCAGCATGTGGCAGATGATCCTGATCGGACTGGGCTGCGCCGTGGCGGCGATGGTACTGATGGGCTTTGTGGCAGGAAATATTTCCCGGCCGATTCAGAGAGTGATCCGCGGTCTGACCGGGGTGTCCGGAGAGGTTGGTTCCGCATCGGGACAGGTGGCGTCGGCCGGGCAGTCCCTCGCCCGGGGCGCCGCGGCACAGGCGGCGTCCGTTGAAGAGACATCCTCCGCGCTGGAGGAGATGGCCGCCATGACCCGGCAGAATGCGGAAAATGCCAAAGAGGCCGACCGGCTGATGAAGGAGACGGACCGGATCGTGCAGGAAGCCGGCACATCCATGTCTGACCTTTCCGCGTCCATGTCGGACATCAGCAATGCCAGTCAGGAAACGTCAAAGATCATCAAGGTGATCGATGAAATCGCGTTTCAGACCAATCTGCTGGCCCTGAATGCTGCGGTAGAGGCGGCCCGGGCCGGGGAAGCCGGGGCCGGTTTCGCGGTGGTGGCCGATGAAGTCCGGAATCTGGCGATCCGGGCGACGGAAGCCGCCAGAAACACGACCGGTCTGATCGACGGAACGGTCAAACGGATTCAGGACGGCGCCGGAATGGTCAGTACCACAAACGCGGCCTTCGAGGAGGTGGTCGGCAGCATCCGCAAGGTCGGCGATCTTCTGGCGGAAATCGCGGCGGCATCGGGTGAACAGGCGGACGGCATCGCACAGATTAACAGGTCCATCGCGGAGATGGACAAGATGACCCAGGAAAATGCCGCCGATGCGGAAACCTCTGCTTCCGCCGCCGAAGAACTCAACGCCCAGAGTATGGAAATGGACCGGATGGTCAGTGACCTGACCGAACTGGTCAGGGGCGGTCGGAATGCGACAGCGTCTGCAGCTTCGCCTTTACGTCCGTCAGAACCGTCTGGCGGTCCATATCTTCCGGCTGATTCACCACCGCCTCCACACTCCGGCGAACGGCTGCCGTCTGTTCATCCGCCCAGGCGTTCCACTCCTGAATAATCCGGTCCGCGATGCTGCCGAACCGCTCCGCGATCTGCTCCGGCAGGTCGTTCCGGATCATTTTCAACTGTTCGTTCAGTGCCGACCGTACCTGTGTTTTCAGCACCGATCCGGCGATGGAGACGGGAAGCAGCCGGTTGACCAGGGGAATATAGCCGGCCACGAGCCGGATGAGGATATCGGCCAGGGGACCGAAGGGGCCGAACCGGGCAAACAGGAGAATATCCAGGGCCAGCACTGCGAAAGAGGGAATCCGGGACAGAATCCCGGCATCGAACTGGAGTTTCCGGCTCATTTCCGACTGCCAGGGATGCAGCAGGGACTGGCTTTTGATATCATACTTCCGGATCAGTTCGCGGATCGCCACAGTCGCTTCCTGAGAGACCCGGAGAAACAGCGATTCCAGTTCCCCCTTCAGGAGCTGTTCCGCCATCTGGAGCCGTTCCTGTACCTCGCCGAGGGTTTCACAGGCGTCAAACCCGTCCAGATAGTTCCGGAACACCGTTTCCAGCCCCGCATCGAGTTCCCGGACCACCTGGTCCTGAATGGTTTCCAGTTCCTTCCGGAATTCTCCCGTGAGCCGTTCATGTTCCAGACGGAGTTCGGCTTCCCGTGTGCGGATATCGGCGAGAATCTTCCGGCGTTCACTGTCGCTTCGATTCATTACCGAGAGTTCGCTTTCACACCGGGCCAGGGCCAGCCGCACCTGTGTGCTGAAGAGATGAGACAGCTTTTCCATGCGCCCTGCCCGGACATTGTCCCGGATAAACCGGACCAGTTTCTGCTCCAGCACATCGACGCCGAGAGAGGCCGGTGTTTCCGCCGGCGCCTTTTCCGCAGAAGCCGGGGACGGCGACGCGGCGGGACCGGACGGCCCCAGCAGATCGTCGATGACGCTGTCCACCCCGCCGGATGCGGGTGGCCTGTACGGGGTTTCGATCCGCTGCCGGAAGGAGGTTTCCGGCGCTGTTCCGGCGGAGCGGTTCCGCAGATCGACCATCTCCACCGGAATGTGTTCCCGCCCGATGGACGCCAGCTGATTGCGGATGCTTTCCGCCAGCCGGACCCGTTCGGTTTCGGACATGGCGGCGGCTTCGGCGTCGCAGGTGACGATCACCATCATCCGGGAAATCCCCGCGCTGAAGACCCGGCTCGACAGAAACGAGGTTTCGATGCTGGAAAGCTGTTTTGCCGGAGTGACAAAGAGAACCAGATCGGCTTCGGGAATGATCCGGTAGGTTGTGGCGATGACCGCCGGATTGATGGAATTGATGCCCGGCGTATCGAAGAGCGCCAGCCCGTCCAGATGCGGCGCGGGCCACCAGAGCCGGACCCGGGCGGTGGTCTCGGCCAGACGGGTCCGTCCTTCCGGGGATTCCGCCGATGTGCGGGAACGGATATCTTCCGGAGACGGCGTTTCGATCCGGTCCGGGGTTCCCTCTCCGGCCGGCAGG
>JBEPXL010000334.1:0-4650 GCA_041641935.1 Desulfobacteraceae bacterium
TCAGTTTGTAGAAGATCAGGCGGTAGCCGCCCTCATTGTCGCCGGTCCAGATGAAGATATGGTTGGTGTAGAGACTCCGGATCATGACCTGGTGGAGGGCGTCGATCACTTCCATTTCCGACAGCGCTCCCTGCAGAAGGCGGGAAAAGGCGAGCCATTCATCCCGGTATTCATATTTGTTGGTATAGAAATGGGTACTGATGAAATACCGGACACTGTGGCGGACCTTGCCGGATACCCCCAGCAGGGCCAGAAAGACCAGACCCGCGATCCAGAAAAACCAGCGCAGGACAATGGGAAAGGTGACATTGAGATACTGCATGATCAGGGCGGCGACCCCGATGGCGACCAGGTAGACTCCGAAGGCCAGCGGTACGATGGAGGCGTAGACCACCTTGCGGGAGACGAAGATTTTCCGGTTCAGAAGCCGGTGCCGCGCCACGGCATAGAACATGAGCCCCCAGGCGAATATCATGAGGGCGGCCATCAGCCGGAAATGGTCGGCCGCCATCCGGTGATAGGTGAACCGGTAGGCGACGGCCCAGCCCAGGGTGCAGCAGGTCAGCAGGGCGCCGGCCAGAAGGCTCTTGAATTCCCACCGCTGGGCCGGGGAAAGACTGCGCCAGAATCCCTCCAGCCGCCAGGCCACCGCCAGCATGCCGCAGAGAACGATCAGGTTGGAGAGAAAAAAGAGTTTGTCCTGGGAGAAAAAGACCTTTCCCTCTTCAATGCTGAAGCCGGGTGGTTCAAAAAGAAGGGAGACCGTCGTTGCCAGTACGGCCAGCCCCACGATCCGTTCGGCCGGAAAGACGCTCTCCTCCTCGTCCTCCTCATTGAGGGTCCGGTCCAGCCAGTAGATCATGCTGTACCAGGCAAAGGCGAAAATGATCTCGGCCAGAAGAATCAGGGGAACGGCGCTGAGCTGTGCCAGGTTGACCAGGTAGACATACTGGGCGGCCAGCAGCGGCAGGGCGATCAGCACCCGGAGCAGGGCCAGGGAGAACTTCCGGTCGTTTTCCGACAGCAGCGGCGCGCAGAGGCCGGAGAGGAGCAGCAGGAAGTTGAGGATATAGAAAACGGTAATCATAGAGCGTGTGATGGCATCGGTTTCAGGGCCGGAAGACATACCCGACGGACCGGAGGCTGATAAAATAGACCGGCTCCCGCGGGTTTTCTTCAAAATATTTCCGGAGGCGCACAATGAAATTGTCTACCGTCCGGCTGCTGGTGGCACGGGTATAGCCCCAGCCGATTTCCAGAAGTTTTGCCCGGGAGAGGGGTTTGCCCCGGTTGGTGACAAAGAGTTTCAGGAGCTTGATCTCCTGCTCGGTCAGATGAATGATTCCCTTCCGGCAGACCGCCGTTGCGGTTTCAAAGTTGATGCGGTTGTTGCCGAAGGTATAGACATCCGGTACCGGCGAACCGGCCGGTGATAATTCTCCGTTGGATGCATACCATGAGGAGCGGGTCAGGAGCCGTTCCACCCGGAGCATGAACTCCTCCAGGTTGAAGGGCTTGCTCAGGTAGTCATCTCCGCCGTAGGTGAGTCCCCTGACCTTGTCATGGGAGCCCCCTCTGGCCGACAGGATCAGAATCGGTATCCGTTCATCTTCCAGCCGTATGCTCTGGAGTACCGACAATCCGTCAAGCACCGGCAGCATAATGTCGAGAATGATCAGATCCGGCTTCCACTCCCGCCAGCGCTGAAGACCTTCATTCCCGTTGTAGGCGATCTCCACCGCATATTCCTGCAGCATCAGGTTCAGTTTCAGTCCCTCGGCGATATGCTGTTCATCCTCGATGATCAGAATCCGTTTCTGGTCTCTCTTTTCCATGCCGCTTTCACCGACCGGTTTCCATGACACCGGATTCGATTTCCGCACTCTCCCTGCACTGCTTTTTTATCGGCAGCAGCAGGGAAAAGACGGTTCCCCGGCCCGGTCCGTCGCTTTGGGCCACCACTTTTCCCCTGTGGAGCCGGGCAATGTTCTGCACCAGATAAAGACCAAGTCCGCTGCCCTTGGCCGTCATATTGTCCGACCGTCCGATCTGATAGAATTTCCGGAAAATTTTTCGGATTTCGCCTTTTTCAATGCCGATGCCGTTGTCCGCGAACCGGACGGTCCAGTACCCTTTCTGCTGTCCGAAGGAGATATCGATCCGGGGCGTATCGGACAGATTGTACTTGATGGCGTTTGACACCAGATTTGTCAACAGCATTTCAAACAGGGGCTGGTTGACCGGATAGACGAACGGGGCGGTGGAGGGTGCATGTACCTGTATGTCACTGTTCTGGAACAGATGCCGGTAGTTTTCAAAAAACCGCGTCACCATCTGCGCGATATCCCGTGGCATGAATTCACCGGTGTAGCTTTTGCTTTCGATCCGGGCGAGGTTGAGAATCCGGTCGATATTGTCGGAAAGACGCTCTACATCCTGCAGCATGTACCGTATATAGCGGTCCTGGTTTTCCTTCTGGATATCGTGCTTCAGAAAGGTTTCCAGATAGAGCGTCAGGGAGGTGACCGGTGTCTTGAGTTCATGGGTGAAATTGTTGATGAAATTGTGCTGCAGCCGGTAGAGCTGCAGGGTCTTCTGTGCATAGATGAAAATGGTGAAGATACCGACCAGGATGATCACCACAAGGATCGAAAGCACCAGGATGACGACCCAGGATTCGGCCTTCAGCACATGCTCCGGGGCAATATTGAACTTCCGCACCAGGGCATCGAGACGTTTGCTGGCTTTTACATACCAGTAAATATACAGAAACAGGGATATCCCCAGCGCCACCGTGGAAAGGCTGAAGACAAAGACCGGATGATAGAACCATTTGGCGCGTTTCATAATGATGAATCCTATAACAGAGAGAAAACAAAGTCAATTTTGGTGATCCGCACCGCAGAGACATGGTGTCCGGGGCGGTTTTGTAAAAGTATTGTAAAAGACCCATCTGTTTCTTTCCTTGTTTTCCTGCTTTCCGTATAATAGGACCGTATTTCCGGAACAATAGAAGTATACTTTTTTTTACCGCGGTTTTCTCTTTACTGCCCGGTACAGGGCCGGTGAAAGCAGAAACAAACTGCTGAATCAAACGCTATTGAACAATAACGAGGTGGATCCGATGGAACACAACCTTCTGCACAGCTTTCATATTCCCGTGATGGGGACGGGATATTCCGCGGACACGCCGGTCCGTGTGGCGCCGTTCGGCATTACGTCCGTAATTTCCATTGTCGATGATGTGCTGCTCGAAAAGATGCGGGCCTGTTACTGCAGAACCTGGCAGCTGCCGTACGAGGAAATTCCTCCCACGGACCCGGACGCCCGGGCAAACCGCATCACCGCCTATCTGAATATGGTTCTCGACATCGTCGGCATGCGCATGGCGGCGATCCGGGCGCTGCCCTTCTTTGAAGAGAACGACAAGCAGACGTATTTTGAACTGCTGCCCGGGGAATCCCCCCTCAAGGCGGAATACCGGCGGCTGCTTCAGATGCCGCCCGGTCCCGGCAGAGACAGCGCGGGGGCGGCGCTGACCCGGAAGATGAAACCGGGCTCCATCGATGTCAACATCATGGTCAAGGTGGATTCCCTCCACTGTGACAGAGACGGAAAACCGATGCCGGAAGAATACAGTGACGCAAAGGCCGCCCTGCGGGGATACGCCATGAGCCGTCTGAGCGACTCGGCCATCGTCTTTTCCGCCGGGCTCAACAAGGGACTCTTCACCTACATGACCCGGTTCCGCGATTTCTACCGGGACGAGACCGGCAGGGCGTCCAAGAAGATTATCCTGAAAGTCAGCGATTTCCGCTCCGCCCATATCCAGGGCCAGTTTCTTGCCAAAAAAGGGCTGGAGGTCCACGAGTACCGCATCGAATCCGGTCTCAACTGCGGCGGCCACGCCTTTGCCACCAACGGATATCTGCTGCCGTCCCTGATGCAGGAATTCAAGGAAAACCGGGAAAAACTCGGTGCGGCGTTTCAGGAGATGGCCCGCCGGTATTATCAGGAACAGGGATGGGTCTACCCGGAAACGGAGCAGCCCCACCGGCCCCTCATTACGGTGCAGGGCGGCATCGGGACATCCGGCGAGGCGGAACGGCTCCGGAAGGATTTCGACATGGATCTGACCGGCTGGGCCACACCGTTCATGCTGGTTCCCGAAGCGACCTGTGTGGATGACACCACCCGGACACTGCTGCAGAAAGCCGGGGAAGCGGATCTGTACCTGAGCGGTGTCTCCCCCTTCGGTATTCCGTTCAACAATGTCCGCAACGGCGGATCGGAACAGCATACCCAGGAACTGGTGGAGAGCGGCAGGCCCGGGTTCGCCTGCACCAAGCGGCTTCTGGTTTCCAGTACGGAATTTTCCGAAACTCCGCTCTGTCTGGCTTCCCGGGCCTATCAGAAAAAAAAGCTGGCCCAGATCGACAAGCTGGACCTTTCCGAAACCGAGCGGGCGGAACGGCGGCGGGAAATTACCGACAGAACCTGCCTCTGCGAGCATCTCGGCAATTCCTCACTGATCGCCCTGGAGGCCGCCGACGAAAAAACATCTCCCCAGCTTGTCTGCCCCGGTCCCAACATCGCCTGGTTTTCCCGGAACTACACCCTGCGGGAGATGGTGGACCACATCTATGGCAG
>JBEPXL010000335.1:0-4644 GCA_041641935.1 Desulfobacteraceae bacterium
CTACCTACAACGGCGAACGGAAGATCGCCTCCTGTCTGGATGCGTTGCTTGCCCAGGAAACGCAGGTGCAATACGAAATCATAGTCGTGGATGACGGTTCAACCGATGGAACCTGTTTGACCGTCGCCCGGTACGGGGACGTGCGGCTGGTCTCCCAGGCCAATGCCGGTCCCGCCGCTGCACGGAACCGGGGAGCAGAGGCCGCAGAAGGAGATATTCTGCTGTTTATCGATGATGACTGTATCCCCCTGCCGGACTGGCTCGACCGGATGCTGTCGCCCTTTGATGATCCGGACATCATGGGCGCCAAAGGGGCCTATCTGTCCCGGCAGCAGTCCTTTACTGCCCGTTTCGTTCAGGTCGAATATGAGGAAAAATACGATGTCCTCTCCCGGAGCCGTTATATCGACTTCATTGATACCTATTCCGCCGCATTCCGCAGGCATGTGTTTCTGGAAACAGGGGGATTTGATCAGCGCTTTTCCACTGCTTCGACCGAAGATCAGGAATTTTCGTTCCGGCTGGCAAACCTCGGTTGCCGGATGGTATTTATTCCCGCAGCACGGGTGTGGCATACCCACATCGACACCATCGGCGGTTATGTCCGGAAAAAGTACAAGATCGGATACTGGAAGGTGCTGACCCTGGTCCGGAACCCCAACAAGATCGCAGGAGACAGTCACACGCCCCGCACACTGCAGGTTCAGGTTCTGCTGATGGCCCTTATATTTCTCAGCCCCGCCGGTTTTCTGGGCGGACCGGCGGCAGGGATGCTTGGGATGATTTCCCTTCCGGCGGCTTTTCTCCTGACCACTATTCCCCTGACGTACCGCTGTTTTCGCCATCCCCGGGGGAAGGCGGTGGCACCGGCTGCCCCCTTTTTTATCGCGGTCCGGGCCGCCGGACTCACTGCCGGGCTGGTCCGGGGAGGGATTGCCCATCTGATTTTACAAAAGGAGGACTGAGATGAGTACAAATGCCTGCGAATCCCGTATGGTTTCCCTTTCCCCGCTGGCCTACCGGATTTCACGGATTCTGTCCAGCGTCTGGCGAAGAAAAGGGATTCTGCTGGCGTGTCAGGATGCCCTGCTGATCATCGGGTGTTTTCTGGTTTCCTACTACATCCGGTTTTATGTGCAGAGCTTTGCCGTGAAAACCGTACCCGTCTTTCCGCTGCTGCCCTATGTCAAGATTTCGGTCCTGATGGCGCTGATCTGGATCTATATCATGTGGCAGTCCGGAACCTACCAGGATGACCTCCTCAACCTCGGAACCCGCATCTCCGCCGGTGCTTCCGTTATCCGCGGCGGCGCCTATGCCGTCGGAATCCTGATGGGACTCTCGTTTCTGTTCCGTGAAAACATGCTGTTCTCCCGGCAGGTGTATCTCATGTCCGGAGTTCTGGCTGCCGGTGTTCTGGTGCTGGTCCGGTTTTTTCTGTTTCCGCAGCTCGTCCGGTACCTGGCACGCCGGAACTGTTATATCCACCGGATGGTCGTGATCGGACTGAATGAATTGAGCCGGTTCATGATCCGGGAACTCAGGACGATGGACAGCGGCATTGATGTGGTAGGCATTATCGCCAGGGCTGAAACGCGGGCGTATGATGAGATTCCCTGCCTCGGAGAGATTCAGGAGCTTGAACAGATTCACCGGAGGCAACCCTTTGATGTGCTGGTTCTCTCCAACTGCGAGGGGAGTGAGGAAGCATGTCTGGCGGAAATCGGAAGGGATGATATGATGGAGGTGATCAACTTCTGTGAACGGTACAGTATCCGCTTCTATATGCTTTCCGGTCCCTATCAGGTAGCGGTCTCCCAGGATGAAATCGGCAGTTTTGCGGGCTATCCCATCGTGCGGCTGCGGGATGCCAGCCTTCATCCGGTCTATTCCATCCTGAAGCGGGGTATGGACATCATCGGGGCCGGTGCTGGCATTCTGCTGACCTTTCCCCTCTGGGTCGGCATCATGCTGGTGATCCGGTTCACCAGTGAAGGACCGGTCTTTTTTACCCAGACCCGTGCCGGTCTCAATGGAAAGCCCTTTAAAATGTTTAAATTCCGGTCGATGGTGATGGATGCCGAAAAGCTGCTGTGTGAACTGGTCGATGTGGAACGGCTGGATGAGCCGGTCTTCAAGATAGAAAATGATCCACGGGTAACACCGATCGGCCGGTTTCTCCGGCGGACAAGCCTGGATGAACTGCCCCAGCTGATCAATGTTCTGAAGGGAGAAATGAGCCTGGTAGGCCCCAGACCCGAAGAGGTGAAGGTGGTCAGCCGCTACAATGTCTGGCAGCAGCGCCGGCTGAAAGCAAAACCCGGGATTACCGGATACCAGCAGATCCGGAACAGGGGAGATGCCTCCCTGGTCCGCCGGATCAAATACGATCTGATCTATCTGAAAAACCAGAGCCTTCTGCTGGACATCTACATTCTGGTTACCACAATTTTTGTCGTGGTTTCCGGAAAGGGCAATACCGGTTGAACCATCTGCGAAAAGCGCCCCTCAGATACTGACCCCGTAGCCGAGGATACCGAGCAGTACCGAAAACAGTTCTTCCAGATTCGCCGGAAGAATATAGCCGTTCATGTCCTTTTTCAGCATCTTTTCCTGCCGCTGCAGGATACCGAACCGCCACATGTCTCCGGTGGTGACGGCCCCGTACAGTGTTTTCAGGGGACTTTCCTCGTGCCGGTCCAGCGCGATCAGTGTCGCTGCCAGCTGGTTGAAACCCCTTTCCATATTTCCTTTTCTTGCCTCGACAATCACAATGGTTCCCGCATACCGGATGAGATAGTCCAGAGAACCATTCAGATGATCTCCGGCATCCAGGGGGTATTCCACATTGATTTCGACCTGAATATAGTCGAGGATTTCCAGAAGCAGCGGTGCCAGAAAAAAGGTCCGCTTGGCAATTTCGGAATTGAGGGTGATGAAGGGAAGTTTTTTCAGAAAGGTTTCCCGCAGCCGTGCCAGAGAGGTGATTTCTCTCTTCGTTCCGGGCAGTGTCAGTTCCTCGAAACTGTACTGATAACCGAACTCTTCAACGATCTCCTTTACAGGATGATCGAGTTCAAAATAGTCGGAAAACGTATGTTTCCGGAACTTTCTGAGTATGGATTTGCCCATGCAGTTCGGTTTCGGTGGGTCAAAATTTGCTTCACGGGTATCAATTTTTGTTCCTGTTTTCGCATAAAAAACTGATCTTGTAAAGAAATTATGACAGGCGGATACGGAACAGCATCCGGGAAGGAAAACGCTACAGGGCGGCAGGGAAATGATTCCCTGCCGGAGTGAACGGAATGGGTTCATGATCCATCTGCCCGTCCCCTGCGGGAAACAGCTGCTGATCTTAAGAGCAGACGGATCGGGATACGGATTCATCTGAAGCAGCGTGAACCGCCGGTGTCAATGGACAACCCGCAGGCGGTGGGTTTCCTTGAGCTGCCGCCACATTTCCTTGATAATGACCATCGCCGGGTCCGCCTCCGGTTCATTGCGTGCGGCGGCAAGGGAATGACAGGAACCGAGCAGTTCCGGATTTTCCGTCATCAGGCGGAATTCTTTCCGGATCGCGTTGCCCATGACCGAATAGACATCGGACAGTTCAAGTTCGTTCAGGTTCGCCATAATTACCTTGTCCCGTAAAGAAAGGTCCGAAAGTATCAGTTCCACCACTTCATCCACTTCGTGGGGTGGATAGAAAGGGTTCACAACTCTGTCAACTGGTTGAAACATCATGATGATACTCCTTCACTATGTGTTGAATCCCCAGGGGCGGGGGAATGCTTTATTGATGATAACTATATTCCTTATTATAAATTTACGACCATCGACGGAAATAATAAATAAGGTAAATACCTGCAATGTTTTATCATTCACAAGAATGATGTGCGTGCTTACACACTTTACCCCAGGCTGCACCCTGCTCCGCCGGGGTTTCACTGCAATAAAATGCAAATACTGTGCCTGATTCTGAACCATTGAAGCGCCTGCATCCTGTGAAGAAAGGGGCGGGGGGATGCGCGGAGGCAGAGACAGTAAGGAAATATAAGTCATGCTTACACTTCTCCGGCGTTTCCATACGGTTCCATACCGGTAGCTGCACCATGCAGATAAGCAGCAAAGAATTATTTCACGGCTTACAGAAGTGTATGGTAATGTTTGAATGGGGACATTTTTGTTTGTGTTCTGAAGAGGATATACAGTTTCATATTTCCTTTGGAAATCATAAACCTGTAAAACATATTGCGATTTCCTTCATTCTGTGGTAACCGCCTTAGTCCGGAACTGCCGGTTCGGGACAGCATGATTCGTCCTCATCCGTTCATAACAGGGATGGTCAACAGCTAGGCAGAAAGCGACGGATCGGACGCCATGATTGTTTTTCATCAGATTCTCCAATGTAGCTGATCAGGATAACAGAAAGTTTACCCTTAACGTGCTTATGACTGGAGGAAGATTATGTATGATTTTCTGATTGGGCCGATGCTGGCCCTTTCACTTCTTGTGTTCATTGGGGGCATGACGTACCGGATCCGCCAGTTTTTCAAGTTGTCTGAAGAGGTAAAGCCGGCGCCCCATGTCGATTTGCCGAAGACGGTCCGGGATTCCATCGCAAGCCGGGAGCAGGATGATTAC
>JBEPXL010000336.1:0-4632 GCA_041641935.1 Desulfobacteraceae bacterium
GTCGCCGCCCTGGTCGTGGCCCTGTGCCTGATTCCGCCCCTGGCCCATCGGCTCTTCGCGCCGGGCAAAATGATCCGACGGCACGGCTGGATGTTTCATGAAGGGCTCATCTATCTGGGGATCATCATCGGCATTGTCCGGCACCTGGGTGCGGGGATTGTTATCTCTCTGACAGGCGTTTATCTCCTTCTGCTGCCGCGGCTTCCCGTCCGGTTCCGCCCTCTGGCGACGGGGACGGCAACCGTCGCGGTGATCACCGTTGCGACACTGGTTCTGGCCCGGTACTGGCATCCCCTGGGGATTGCAAAACCCCTGTTGCTGAATTTCCTTTTCACGGTTTTCCTGATCGGCGGCATTCTCCTCTTTTTTCACCTCTTTCAGCGGAAATACGAAACCATCCTCTCCTGGTGTCTCGATCACAAACGGACGTTCCTTTCCCTCCCTCTGGCGCTCCTGCTGACAGGCGGAATGGTCTGGCTGGGATATGACAGCCTTTTCCGGTGGCTGCCCGCCTCCCTGAACCGGGGACCGGTGGTGGCCTATCTGGACCGGCTTTTTCCCGGACTGGAAAAGGAATTCATGCCGCCGCTGGATGAAGGTTCCTATCTGCTGATGCCCACCACCATGCCCCACGCCTCCATCGGTGAGGTGCTGGATATCCTCCGGACCCAGGACATGTCCATTCAGGCCATACCTGAAGTGGAACTGGTCGTCGGCAAACTGGGCCGGGCCGACAGCGCCCTCGATCCGGCGCCGGTGTCGATGATCGAAACCCTGATCACCTACCATTCCGAATACCTGACCGGTCCCGACGGAAGTATCCTCCGGTTCCGGTTTCGCGGCGATGGGATCGATCTGGCGCGCCGACCTGACGGAACGCCGCTGCTGCCTCCTGACGGACGTCCCTACCGGGTCCGCGGACAGTTCGAACGGGATGATGAGGGCCGACTGATTCCCGATCCCGATGGAAGACCATTCCGCCTCTGGCGCCCGCCCCTGGACCCGGCCCTCAACCCGGGCCGGAAAGCGTGGCCGGGCATCCGGAAGCCCGACGATATCTGGGAAGCCATCAGCAGGGCCGCCCGGGTTCCGGGAACCACCGCCGCCGCCATGCTCCAGCCCATCTCCGCCCGGATGGTCATGCTCCAGAGCGGCATCCGGGCCAGCATGGGAATCAAGGTGAGCGGTCCGGATCTGGAAACCATCCAGAAGGTGACCCTCCGGATGGAGTCCTACCTGCGGAATGTGCCTTCCGTCGCGCCGGGAACCGTCATCGCCGACCGCATCATCGGAAAACCCTATCTGGAAATCGACATCGACCGACAGGCCATTGCCCAGTACGGCATTCCGCTCCAGAACGTTCTGGAGGTGATCGAGTTCGCCATCGGCGGGCGGCGCATCACCACCACACGGGAGGGGCGCGAGCGATATCCGGTGCGGGTGCGGTACATCCGTGAGCTGCGGGACGATATTGAATCCCTGGAACGGATACTGGTTCCGGCCCCGGACGGTGTCCAGATTCCGCTGGGGCAGCTGAGCCGGATCATCTATATCAAAGGGCCCCAGGCGATCAAGGGGGAGGATACCTTCCTGGTGGGGTATGTTCTTTTCGACCGGAAACCGGGTCATACCGAAGTCGAGGTGATCGAGGCGGTTCAGGAATATCTGAACGGAAAGATGAACAGCGGTTCATTCCAGCTGCCGGCCGGCGTCAGTTATTCCTTTACGGGAACGTATGAAAACCAGGTGCGGGCCGAAAAGCGGCTGATGATCATTCTGCCGCTCTCCCTGATCCTTATTTTCATGATTCTCTATCTCCAGTTCAATTCGGTATCGACAAGTTTCCTCGTCTTCTCGGGCATCGCCGTCGCCTGGTCCGGCGGATTTCTGATGATGTGGCTGTATGCCCAGCCCTGGTTTCTGGATGTGACGCTCTTCGGGGTTTCACTGCGGGATCTCTTTCAGGTCGGCCCGGTACACCTGAGCGTGGCGACCTGGGTGGGATTTCTGGCCCTGTTCGGCATCGCCTCCGATGACGGGGTCATCATGGCCACCTACCTGAACCAGACCTTTTCAGAACGGAAGACAACCACGGTCGCCGAAATCCGCCGGGCGACCGTAGTTGCCAGTTTGCGCCGGGTGCGGCCCTGCCTGATGACCACCGCCACCACATTGCTGGCCCTTCTTCCGGTCCTCACCGCCACCGGCCGCGGCGCGGATCTGATGGTTCCCATGGCCATTCCCTCTTTCGGCGGCATGGCCGTGGAAGTCATAACCATGCTGGTGGTTCCGGTGCTGTACTGCGCGATTGCGGAAGGACGGATGAAGAGGGATGGTTAGTTTTCCGGAATGACTGTAGTCTGGCGAATGGAAATGGTATAAGGTAAATATTGAAGCATGGACTCATGACAGAACGTACCTTCCATTACCTGAAGAAAGATGTATCGAAAATGAAAAACGAAACTGCCACCCCGTCGGAATATCAACATACATACAGGCCGGCCAGGAACTACAGCAATCCGTACCGGTTGTTTGTCTTGACTGCTTTGTCCACCTTTATCGCTGAATTTTTTATCATGTATTTTCTCTCTGTTCTGCCCGCCCTGCCGTTGTTTACCGAAGCCTTTCTGGACGGCCTGTTCCTGACCGGTCTGCTGTTTCCGCTGCTGTACTGGATGATGCTCAGGCCCATGCTGCATCACATGGAAGAACGGAAACGCGCCGAAGATGAACTGCAGAAGATGAATGAAGACCTGGAGGACCGGGTCAGAGCGCGGACAGAGGAGATCCGCCAGAAGAACCGTCAACTGGAACATGAGGTTGAAGAGCGGAAACGGGCGCAGAAAACGGCACAGGAGAGCGAAGCCTTTCTCCTGCGAATTATTGAGACCATGCCGGAAATGATGTTCGTCTACGATCTGAACAAATCCCGCTGTATTTTTGTCAACGGGAGTGTGGAGGATGTACTGGGATATAAACCAGAGGACATTTACCTCATGGGAAAGGATTTTCCCAGAAAAATTCTGAACACCAGAAACTTCAGTAGCCTGACCGGCATCGGCAACAAATACTGTCAGGCCCAGGAGAATGGCGTTCTGGCCTGTACCGTACCGATGACCCATGCCGATGGAGCGGTGCAGGAATATATGATCCGCATGATTGTACTGTCCCAGGAGGAAGAAGTTCCCCGTCTGGTGCTGTGTACTGTCACCGATCATTCTTGAAAGGAAAACCAATGCGACTCTATCTGATGCATATTCTGCTGACGGCCTGGCTTGTTTCTGCTGTCTGCCCTCCTGCACCGGCGGCGGCACGATCTCCGGAAGAACAGACGCACGGGACATCTGCTGCAGCAGCACTTTCCGCTGAGTCCGATGCCAGCACACCTTCCCGGCAGACGGAGAAACTTCCTGCGCCTGAAAACGGCAAAACACCGGAAGGCAGGAATGAGTTAAAGCCCACCACACCGGTTGATGACAAGAAAGACGATACAAAGCCTGTGAAAGAACCTTCACCGGGCACTCCTCCGGAAGCGGAGGGACAGAAAGGGGATGTGAAAACCGGTACGCCGGATAAAAAAGAAGTAAAATCCCCGTCGCCCGGACAACCCGGAAAGCTGCCGTCGGACCGGCCCTGGATCATCAAACAGCCGTCACGGCAGAAGGCGCCTCCTCCGGATCAGAGTAAAGTGAATCTGAAATGGAAGGATCAGCAGCAGCAGAAAAAATGTGAAGAACTGGCTGACCGGCTCCGGGAGCATTATTTGCATGTGCGGTACTATTCCATCCAGGGAGATCCTTGTGTTACCGCCCAATCTGCGGCAAATGCCCTCAGACTGAAGGAGCAGATCAGCCAGTTGTGTCCGTCTGGTGTTCTGAAAGCATACGGGTATGCCGATGCAATATTCCGGAACTGGGAACAACTGCTGAAACTGGGGAAAGAAGGCTGCATGCGGTAAGGGGACGCAACGCCTGTGGCCAGTGCAGACAGGAGAAGGGCGTTTACCTGTTTTCTGCTATTCTGGTGACATATTTTCTTGTGCCATGACCGGAATTTTGTCATTATGATGACATGAAATGCGATATAGAAATTTTCCTGAACCATACCTGGGAAAAAGCTGCTTCCTTTGAATTGAAAACTCCCGATGAGGTCCGGAACGGCATTCAGGGCGCGGGGTTTTTCGAATATGACATGGCGTACGCGCTGGCCCATGTCGGTGCAGGAGGCATTGCGGCTGTTTCCTGCCGGTATCCGGTCAATTTCGAATATCATCGTCTGTCATGCTGGCCTGCCTTTCTGCTGGACATGCTGCCGGTCGGTGCAAACAGAAGATTTTTTCTCGGGGAACTGGGCATCACCAACAGCCCCGAAGCCGACTGGCCGCTGCTGCTGAAGGGCGGTGGCAATTCCCCCGGCAACATCCGGATTGCCCAGGCTGCCCCCCCGCCTCCGGAAAACCATACCCATGAAGGATTTTCCTTTGATGAAGTTGTCGGCAGGGCGGAAAATTTCATAGAATACGCCAGAGAGAACCATGCCCCCGTAGCCGGATCGAGTGGTGCGCAGGGAGACGCACCGAAATTTCTGCTGACCCAGGATCGCAGGGAAAAATTTCATGCAGACGGCGCGCTG
>JBEPXL010000337.1:0-4622 GCA_041641935.1 Desulfobacteraceae bacterium
TTCGGAACTCTCTTCAATCCAGGGAAATCCCATAGAAATGGGGATTGATCTGAACGTCAGCGGCACTTCCCGCCATAATGAAACCAGTCCGCCACCGCTGCACGGCGCCGGCAGCACTCTGCCGGACCCGAATCCGCCGACGAATCCGGATGATTTTGCCTACTACAACAACTGGGATTATACGACGGCGGAATCCTATGCCTACGGGGGATTCGGCGGAACGGGAAACATCTTTGCCATTGATGACGGCGACGACATCTACGGGGAAGAGATTCTGATGACGGGAACCTTCTCCTTCGGCTACAGCCTGAGCGGAACCTGGAGCTATCAGACGCTGATCGAGGACGGGTTTGATCCCTTTGACGAACGGACCGGCTATTTCTGGACCGGATTCAATACCTTCTTTACGGTCTATGACGGGGCCGGAAACAGCGACGGGTCCAACTCCCTGCTGACCACATCCCCTGCGTTTTCGACGGAACTGAGCCGGGATGATGCCATCGATACGTCGGCAGTATCCGAAACCTTCATTCACCAGTCCAAATCCGGAACCGGTGCGTTTGACTTCTCCTTCCGGGCCACCGAGGGAACAGACTATGAATTTCTGTTCTTCGCCGACCTCTACGGCCGGGCCGACGGCATTGCGGATTTCAATTCCAGTGCCTGGGCCAGCGTCGATTTCGGCGCCGCCGGGGAACCCGTTCCCGAACCCGGAACACTGGTGCTGTTCGCCATCGGCGGGGCCGGTCTGGTCTTTTTCCGGCGGCGGTTCAGTCGGCAGACATCCCTTTGACCGTCCGGACCCGGTTGATCAGCTCCCGGGCCTTTCTGTACTCCCGGAAGGCATCGCCCTTCCTGCCGCCGGCGAAGTACAGCTCTCCGAGCTGATACCGCGCACTGTAGTCGTTGGGATTGAGCCGGTTATAGGCCTCAAACCGTTCAATGGCCCGCCGGGGATTGTTGTTCCAGGCGTAAATCTGGGCGCTTCCCTTTAACGCCTTCAGGTTTTTCGGATCAATCCGGAGGGCCGCTTCATAGAACCGCCCGGCCAGATCAATATACTGCAGCCAGAGGGCATGATCCCCGATGTCGGCCAGAAGCGCCGGATCATCCGAATGGTCCGCCGCCAGACGCCGGTAAATCCGGACGGCGGCATCGGGCTTTCCGGTCAGCTGATAGGCCCGCCCCAGCATCAGCCCCTCCTTCGGGGCCAGGGGCGGTTCCTCTTCCAGGGGCCGGAGCACCGTCAGCGCCTTCGGCCCCTCTTCCCGGTCCAGATAGCTCTGGGCCAGCAGAATCCGCTCCTCTTTTTTAAGTGTCCCCCGCTTCTCCAGACCGGCCAGGGCGGTGATCATCTGTTCGGTGCGTCCCTCCCACCCGTACCATGTCGCCAGCTTCCGGAGCAGTTCCGCATCCTCCGGACGGATTGCCGACGCCCGCTCCATATATCCGATTCCCTTCCCGACCTGTCCGGCGGCGGCATAGGCATCTCCGGCCGCCACGGCGCTGTCAAAGTCCCCGGGAATCTGGTCTGAAATTTCCCCCAGCAGCCGGGACGCCGCCTCCGCCTTTCCGTTCCAGCGGTAGAGATCGGCCAGACGCCGCCGGGCCACGGCATCATCGGGGTTCTGCCGGATATAGGTCTGCAGGGAGGCAATGGCTTCGGACGCATTCCCCGTCTCTTCCATGACCTTTGCCGTACGCTTCTGCAGGTCCGTGTCGCCGGGCAGGAGCCGTTTTCCGAGCCGCGCGGCCTCCAGACGGACTTCCGGATCACCGGTCAGGTCGGCGATTTCGATCATCCGCCGGATGGTTGCCGCATCTCCCCCTTTTCCGCCGGCGAGGGCTCTGTAGATGTCATACGCGCCCCGGGGATTGTTTTCCCAGAGATAGAGCTGGGCCAGACGTTTCAGGATCTGTACATCCCCCGGATTCCGCCGGACATACGCGGTGTAATGGGGAATGGCCGCTTTGCCGAAGCCGGACCGCAGGAGCATGTCGGCCACTTTCAGCCGAAGGGTCAGATCATCGGGCCGTTTTCCGACGGCAATGCCGGCGGCTTCCCGGATGAGGACATTCTTCCCGCTCAGGCGGGCGGCATCGATGAGATGGGCGAGAAGCTCCTCCGACGATTGAGAGGTCATGGCGACGAGGCGTCTGAAGACCGGATAGGCCCGTCCGGGGCGTCCGGCCCAGAGATAGAGGGTCGCCGCCTGCCGGAGCAGCGCCGGATCTTCGGTGGCCGACACGGCAGAATCCGCCGCTTCGACGAGAATCTCCGGCTCTCCCGTGTACCCGGCGGTCGTCAGCATCCGCTCCAGACAGGCATTCCGGTCATCACCGCCGGATGAACAGAGGGTGCGGTAGATGCGGTAGGCATCCCCCGGCCGTTCCACCTCCAGGTAGAGAGCGGCAAGGGATTCCTGGTGGGCTGGCTCATCCGGTGACAGCCGGACGATCTCTTCCAGGAGGGGAATCGCTTTTTCAGGCTTTTCCTGCTCCCGGGCAATGGCCGCCATCTGCAGCAGCAGTGCCACGTTTTCCGGATCAGCCGCCCGCATCTCCGCCAGCAGATCATCCGCCGCCTCTTCCCGCCCCCGCCAGCGCAGGAGATTGACCAGCGCCAGCCGGTGTGTAACACCGCCCGCCAGTTCATCCAGACGCCGGGCAAAGGCCCGGGCGTCGGCAGCGGTTCCGGCCTCCAGCATCAGTTCAAAACTGCGGAGGGGCGCCGCTTCCAGATCCGGATGAAGTTCGGCAAGGCGGCGGGCATGGGATTCCCGGAAGTGGTAGAGGCGGACCAGAAGTGCATCCTCACCGGGACGATCCTCTCCCCCGCCTGCCCGTCCGGCCAGTTCCCCGTCCAGCGCCCGGAGCAGGAGATCGTTTCCGAGGCGTTCGGCGGCCTGTTCATCGGCCACAAAGGGAAACCGTTCCGATACCGCCAGCCCCGCTTCCTGTGCAATCAGTTGCCGGACCATTCCGGTCGCTTTCGAATAATTCCCCTGTTCCGCGTAAAACCGGGCCAGATGCCGCAGGATGCCCCGGTCCTCCGGGAACGTGTCCAGCAGCGCCTCCCACAGCGGAACGGCACGCTCCGGCTGTCCGCTTTCGGTATAATACCGCGCCAGCCACCGCAGGGTATCCGTATCATCAGGTTCCTGTTCGATGACCCGTTCCCGCATCCGGGCCGCATTTTCCTTTTCCCCGACCTGTTCGTACTGGCGTGCCGCCTGCAGGAGCCAGTCGGTCCTGCCGGGATGCTCCGTAATCATTTCCGAAAGGACCGAAAGCGCCTCCCGGTGCATTCCTTTCCGGATGTAGAAATCGGCCAGTTTTTCCTGGCGCGGGATCATCAGGTAAACACCGGCAATGAGCACAACAGCGAGAATCAGAATCCGGAGCAGCTGCGTGTCCAGAAAATTGAGGCGGGTATATCGACCGCTCGTCTCCGGTTTTTCCGCCGGGGAACGGGCGTCAGTATTTTCTTTTCTGTTTTGTACCACGGGTATGTGAATCCATCAGGGTATAGAAAAAGATTTTGTCCAGTTGACGGGTGCTGACATAGGGAATAAAGCCCAGTTCACGGGAAAACCGGATGGCATCCACCGCCAGGTCGCGCCGGTCCGGCGGTGCGTAATCCAGGGTCAGCACCTTCAGGTCCGGATTTCCCCGCAGCCCCTCTTCGATCTGCCGCAGCAGAATCTCCTGTGTGGTCGGGTCCACCCGGATGTATCCTTTCTCTTCACCGGCGTAATAACTGTAGAGACTTTCCACCACCACAAAGTCGATCTCGGGCCCGATGGCCGGCAGGACAGGAAGACCGCGATTGACGGCGATGGTGATCTCCGGATAACGCTCCCGGAGCGTCCGGACCAGATCGATCAGGGCGGTTTCCACGCCCTTGTACTGTTCCCCGTCCGGCCCCATGAGCAGGGCCAGGGCCGAATCGATGGTATCGAGGAAAATGCCGTCAAACCCCCGGTCCAGCACCGCCGGAATGATCACCTCCAGCAGGGCCCGCTGCCAGGCCGGATCACGCACATCGATGACCCAGGAGTTCCAGTGGGGGTTTTTCCGGACCAGATAGGGCTGCCCCGCCGCAAGGGGCCAGAGATGGCCCTGGCTGTCCACCTCGCCGACGCTGACATAACCGAGGAGGAGGGGTTTTCCGTCCTCCCGGTGGAGGGGCGGGTGGTAATGGCCATCCAGCACCACCAGATCGAACCGGGAATAGATTTCCGCTCCGTACCGGTTGCCGTAATAGCAGAGCCAGTTCCGGATGGTCTCTTCTGAGGCGTTTACAACCGTTGCATGGATCATAACATACAGGATCAGCAGACCGGTGGTCTTGCAGTGTCTGTGGATGTTCATGGTCAGAAAATCACATTCAGCTGAAACCGGAAAATCCCGACGGACGAGTCGGCGACGGTTCGGGATTCACTGGAATATTCATACTCCGCCAGTGCCTCGATCCGCTTTCCGAGGCGGAGCTGCGCCCCCGGAATCAGAAACCAGGACCAGATGCCCCGGTTTGTATCGTGCCGGATACCGCCGGAAAGTTTGTACCCCCAGTAGGTGCAGGGGCGGTGTTCAAAATAGGCGGAGAGGCTGTGAACATC
>JBEPXL010000338.1:0-4620 GCA_041641935.1 Desulfobacteraceae bacterium
GCCGATCCGGCTCACCTTCTGCAGCAGGTTGAGCTTTACATCCTTGTAGTATTCCCCTTCCAGCAGGACAATCTCTCCGGTGACCGCCGACTGCTTCAATGTCCCGCGAAGGGCCAGATCGGCGTTCAGGAGCAGGGACAGCATGCCGGGCACTTCCACCGGCAGGGTATTGGCGGTAAAGGTGACATTCGCCTGCCGGGGCTGAAACTGCTTAAGATCGATTTTCCCGTTCAGCGCAAAACGGCCGTCGTCCAGACGGCCCGTCACATTCTCCAGCACCGCGCTGTCGGGTGTCAGAACGATGCCTCCGTTCAGGTTCTGAAGCCGCTGTCCGAGGACCGGAACCACCAGGCCGATCCGGTCCAGCCCGACTTCTGCCCGGATGTCGGGACGCTCCAGCGTTCCCTCCAGACGGGCGTTCAGGGTCAGCGCCCCTGTGGGATCGGACAGTTCCGGAACAAAGAGCCGGGCCACCGCCACGGGGATTTGCCCATCCGCCTGCAGGGAGAGACGGCCATCGAGGCGCCCGCTTCCTTGCAGATTGAGTTCTCCCTGCTCCAGCAGCACCAGCCGGATGCCGGGAATCACAACCTGTCCGTCCTCCAGCGCGGCCTCGAAAGGCCGGGCGCGGAGCAGTTCCGTATCATTCAGGGCAATGCGGAGTCCGGCAATGTCGGCGACCGCCTCGATCGCCTCCGGACGGGCGGCATTGCCCGTCGCTTTCACCGTTCCGGTCATCCTTCCGGAGAGGTCTTCCCGTCCGGCCGCCCGGAAGTAGGGCCCCAGTTCCGTGTCATCAAAGCGGGCCGAAAAGGAAAAATCCTTCGTCTCCAGATGATACTGTCCCGCCAGATCGAAATTGAGTGCCCCGTCGATCCGGGCGACCTGATCCGCCACTTCGACCTGAATCCGGAGATCCTGAAGGGTTTCCCTGTTGACCCGTATACCGTTGATTTCGACCACACCGTTGAGGGCGGGATTTTCGAGACTGCCGGTTCCGGCCAGTGTAAACGAGATGTTCCCGCTGATATTCTGGTCTTTCAGGGCATTGATCTGGTCAAATGCGATGCCGTCACTCCGGACCCGGAGATCGTACCGCCGGCCCAGGGATATCCACCCGTCGGTCCGGATTGTCTGGTCCGGGGCCATGGCGATAAGCAGCGGTTCCATGTAGACCTTCTCTCCGTCCAGGCGGGAATTGAGGGTGAGTCCGTCGATGGTCTGCCCGCCCAGATCGAGTTCATTCCCCTTTACGGCTACGGTCCCCTGCAGCTGCTCCGTCGTTCCCTGCACCGCCCCGTCCAGGGTCAGGCGGCCCTTCATTTCCGGCACAAAATCCTGGAGAAAGAGCCGTCCCTCCAGCGCCACGTCAAAGGCCGGGTGGTCCAGGGGCTGAAATGTTTCCGGATCAAGCAGGCGGGCCGTACCTGATGCGGCCACCTCGGACTGACCGTTCTGCACCTGAACCGTTTCCAGCTGAAGAATGCCATCCGTCCATCCCAGACGGGCCGTCAGGTCGCCGATCCGGTTTTCCGCGGCGGCCAGGTTCTCGCCTTCCACAGTCAGACGGGCGGTCGGGTTGTTCCGGCGCCCCTGAATCTGACCGGCCAGCAGGAGCTTTCCCGAGAAGGTATCGGCAAAATCACTCAGATAGAGTTCCCCCTCGTCCACCGAAAGATCGAATGCCGGATTTTCCAGCGGTTTCAGGCTGTCCGGCGGGAAGATCGTGGCCGTGCCGGACAGCTTCAGATCGGACTGCCCATTGTGCAGCGTTACCGGCGAAAGGGTCACCGTTCCGTCATCCAGACGGAGATCCGCCGTGACATCGCCGATCCGGGTTTCCTTCATGGCAAGCGCTTCCACCTGCAGGTCAATATGGGCCCGGGGGGCCATGATCTGTTCCGAAACCTGAATGGTCCCGTCGATGGTTCCCCGGAGACCCAGTTCCGGAAGAAAGTCGGCAGGATTTGCTTCCGTCAGCGTCAGGGTCAGGTCCGCCGGGAGATCGGCATTATACTGCCACCCCCTGTCGAACAGATCCAGAAGACCGGCCAGACGCAGCCGGGAGCCTTCCCGTTCCAGGGTCAGTTCATCAATCTGGATGTCTCCGTCGGTGTTCATGACGGCATCCAGTCCGACCCGCCCCAGACGGATATCCTGAAACCGGACGTCCTGCCCTTCCAGCCGCGCGTCGATGGCCGGCTGGGCCACCGGTCCCTTCAGATCCGCCTGGAGAACCGCCTGTCCGGCAAACCCCGCGACACCGAAACGGGAAAGAAAGGTTTCCAGCTCTTCCGCTGTCAGTTTCAGTGCGGCATCGGTTTCCTGTTCCGAAAGATCATAGGTTCCCGTCAGCTCCAGTTCCGCCGTATCCGGAATGGTCGCCGTCAGTTGACGCACGGTTGCGGTTCCCCCGTCCAGGGCCGCTTCTGCGCTCAGATGCAGGGGAACCGGTTCCAGAACATTCCGGATGGCCAGTTCTTCCGCCGTCAGATCGATGGTGGCAACGGCGGAAAGGGTTTCCGGTGAAATTCCCTTTCCCGACACAGTAATCGTTCCCCCGGCCGTCCCTTCCAGTATATCCGCTGTGCCCGGAATCCGGGCGAGACGGGTCTGTGCGGGGTTCAGAGTCAACTGGTATGACAGCGCCGACAGATCGGTGGGGGCGGCAAACAGTCCGTTTTCGAAGGCGGACGCCAGATCCACTGTACCGGTAAGGACCAGATCGGTCATTTCCGAATCGACTTGAAGTGTTTCTACTTTCACCGTCCGGTCTTCCAGCCCTGTTTCCAGGTGAAGCCAATTCACGGGGATGCCGGCAAGGGTTCCGCCTTCGTAATCCAGCACAAGGTCCACCGCCGGTTTCTCCCGTGTTCCCCGGGCGTTGACTGTCGCCTTCACGGGACCGGAAATGTCAATGCCGAGATGCAGGGTCTCCCGGATATCCTTCAGGTCCGCGGCGATGGCCAGTTCAAGATCAAGGGCCGGCGCATCGAAAAGATGGTCCGCCTCTCCGGAAAGGGCCAGCACCGTCTCTCCCGTCTGCAGATCCAGCCGGACCGGTGCGATCCGGTCTTCTTTGAGAACGGCGGACAGCTGAAAGGAATCCAGAGGGGTCTGAATGCCGGCCATGTCCACTTCCCCGCCGCCGATCTGAAGATCAAGATCAATCGTCTGTTCCTTCAGATCAAACGACTGTGCGGCAAGGCGGATCTCGTTCAGCAGCAGCCGGTCCGCTGTTTCAGTATTGTCCATCCGGTACTCCACAAGGCCGTCGGTCAGGGTCAGCCGGTCCACACGGATGTTGAAGGGAAGACCGCCGCCGGTATCCTCGGGTTTGTCTTCGGCAGGCGCCGGAAAGGCTTTCATCAGGTTCAGGGTTCCGGATGCATCCATCGCCAGCCAGACCTTCGGCCCGGCGACTTCGATCGTATCGATCTGAAGGGTTTCCGGAAGCGATGTCCAGGAAAGGTTCAGAAACAGCCGGTCGGCGGCGATGAGCGATTCCCCTTCCGGCCCCTGCAGGAGGACACCCTCCAGTTCAATCCGCCCCCGGGAAAGAGAAAAATCCAGATCATCCCAGGTCACTGTTCCGGGAATGGCGGCGTTGATCCTTTTCTGCAGGGTCTTGTGTGCCGCATCCGTGCCCGCATAAAAGCGGATTCCGGCCAGTACCAGAATCAGAAGAACAAATACGGCCCCACATGCGATGGCGATCCATTTGATGGTTCTGCGTATCACAGGCTCACTCGAATGAAATAAGGGTTAGGCATCACTGTATGAAAACGGTGTACCATACTGATCGGCTATGGCAAGATAAAGATTTTTCACTGAAATATAGCATCATCCCAGAAAAATGACAAAACAAGATTTCCTGCAGCCGTTTTCTGCGGATGCAGGGAAATTTTTCCTTTGATCATTTTCGCTACAATGTATATAACATACATTCCAGGTAAACATATCCATCGGTATACTCCAGACAGGTGATGAATGGCAAGTTTAGACATTCAAAGAAAAGCTATTGACGCGATGACCATCATGAACGTCGCGGTGACGAACATCCGTCTCTACCCGCCGACCAGCGCGATCATCCGCAACACTGTCAACCGGGTCTATCAGATCATTCTGGATATCCTCAAAAAGGAATCCTCCGTCATCTTCGCCGAATCGGGAAAGAGTTATGTCATCTGCGGGCAGATGTTCAGCGAGCAGGACCAGTTCCGCTTTCCCCAGGCCAGGGCCTTTCTGGATCTGCTGAGCAAGTGCGGGATCAAGAGCCTCTCCTTTGAACGAAGGATCGGAAAACCGGAGCTGAAGTCCTTTCTGAAGATGATCAGCCGCACCCCGGAAGAGATTGATGCTGCGGGCGGGCTCCCGGCACTGATCAAGGGGGAGAAATTTCCCAACATCATCATCGATCACAAGGTCTATGTGGTGGTGGATCACGAACAGCAGATTTTTGCCAGCCTCGACATCCAGGATGAGGAGATTGTCCGGCATGTGGTGGGGGAAGATGATCTTCCGGAAGAAGACAGGGAAAAACTCCGGGAACTGGCCAAGGATCCCAAATGGGTCAATCAGGTGTTCCAGGCGGGCATGGCCTACATTACCAACATGAAG
>JBEPXL010000339.1:0-4613 GCA_041641935.1 Desulfobacteraceae bacterium
CCAGAAACACTTCACCATACCAGGGACGTTTGCCGGTGTACTCGTTTCCGATCATCAGATACTGACCGGGGGCCCAGGTGGAGAAGTCCCCGCCGAGAATATCGAAGTTCCGGTGCGCCCGGCCTTCCAGGTATACCTGATGGCGGCTGCCGTCGTAGGTCACGGTGATATGCTGCCGGACACCTGGAATCAGAAGCTGATCCACCGAAAGGGCCGGATCAGAGCCATTGGGACCGGTTTCCGTGGTCCGCAGGCGGAGAACCAGGGCATCTTTCTCCTGGCCCAGGGTAAAGTTCCGGTGGGATGTGTCTCTGGAAAAGGAGACGATCCGGGCCGGTCCGCGCTGGTCCTCTTCGCTGGTCATCAGAAGGATTTCAATGGTGAAACCCTCTGCCTTCAGAAAGGCTTCCCGCAGTTCTTCCGGCGGTTCCGGTGTGGACAGAACACTGCAGGGCGTAATGCGGACACCGTCGCCGGGATTGATCCACCGGATGCGGTGGGAGGGACAGACCGGCAGAAAGTCAAACGGCCAGAAGGCGACCAGATACAGCAGCAGAATGTACAAAGCGGTGATGATACGGAAGGTACGGGTGGAGATGATTTGCATGATGAAATCCCGGTGAAGGTTTGGATCAATGAACTGGTTCAGAACATATTCCAGAAGTAGCCCCTTCCGCGCCATTCTTCAAGAAGAAAAAAGCAGGCCCCGATGGCGGACCGGATCCCTTTCATCATCCCCGAACTTGTGCTTTTCGCCTTTTTATTGTACTTCATTATTATTCCATTCACATATGTTTCTTCACCTCAAGGAAAGGAGGCGCTTATGAAGCGAACACGGTTCTGGTACTGGGCAGTACAGGTATGTTGTGTATTCATTGCGGCCGGGTGTGCCACACAGTCCCCGATGAATACGCCGCTTCCGGAATTCGACAAGGTCTTTTACGTGATGTTTGAAGACAATCCGGAACTGGCCAGTAATGACATTTACCTGAAGGGCATGAAAATCGGCGACATTATCTCCCAGAAATCAGCGGGAGAGGACGTGCATGTCGCAAAAATCTCCATTGATCCCAAATATGACGACCTGATGAAAGACAACGTCATCTTCATGGTGGATGACGGCAGGCTGGAATATGATACGGTGGACGAGGAAGGTCAGGACCTGAACGAAGGCGCAAAAATCCTGGGGTTTACCGGGAAGACATCTCTGTACTGGTTCAGAACCAAGAACAAAGTACGGAATGTGTCCAATGCGGCGGTTGAAAAGGCGGAAGAACTCTATAACCGGGTGGTGGACTGAGCGTAGGTCTGACGGCATGGCGCGAAACCGTCCCCGGTCCCTCATGCATCAGGAGGAACCGGGGACAGGAATTCCCGCATTCCCCAGACAGAGGCATCACCACGTACAGGTCTGGCGCATTCCTTGATCCCCCTCTCCCCAGGCAGGGGGTGTCTAAAAAGGCCTAAAAATATAAAAGACTATTCCCGACAACGGTACAGGTTCTGAGGGTTTTCGGCTCTGGTTCCGGTTAGTATATTTTTCAGAATCCAACCGACTCTTCATAAGATATGTATTAACCCATAAAGAATATGATAAAGAAAAATGGAAGAAGGACGAATGGTTCACGAATACAAACAAATAATCGATTCCTGGACTACCGTTTCGTCTGTCCTTTCTCCGCCGGATACGGACGCCGACCTCGACAGGCTGATTGAATTTACCGGCTACCTCATAGACGAAATCGGGGCCAATGAGGACCACCCGTTAATGGGAATGCTTCATATTGCAGGCACTCTCATTGAAGGTTATGAAAGCCAGCATTTTCCAGAACCTGAATCAGATCCCATTGAGCGTTTAAAATATCTGATGCAGGAGCATGGCTTAAAACAAAAAGACTTGACGGAAATTGGCAGTCCGGGGGTTATTTCTGAGGTTCTGTCTGGAAAACGAGAGCTGAACAAAAGGCAAATTGAAGAACTGTCAAAGAAATTTGGCTGTAGTCCTGCTGTTTTTTTCAACTGACTCAATATGGTGCGTAACACTGCGACGCTTCTATAAATGTACAGGGCTTTTTCAGGCAGATAAAGAGCAAGAGAGGAGGGAAAGACATCTATGGAATCCGTTTCCTATATCCTCATCGGTGCAGCGGTACTGGTGTTCGGGCTGGTTCTGTTTCTTCTGGTCCGGCTGATCTTCAGAAAGAGTGATCCGCTTCCCGCACCGGATCCCAAATGTATCTGGCACACGACAGTGACGAAACTGGACAAGGTGTATGACGGCGACACCTTTTTCGCCCATGTGAAAGGCCACACCCCTATTGACAAAAAACCGGTCAGCATCCGCATCCGGGGCATCGACACGGCGGAGATGACCAGCACCCGCAAGTCCGTCAAGAACAAGGCGGTAAAGGCAAAGGAATTTGCGGCCGAGGAACTCCGGAAGGCGCGGAAAATCCACCTGTACAACGTCAGCATGAAAGACAAGTACGGCCGGATGCTGGCCACCGTCTTCTGTGACCGGCACGATCTGGCCCGGATGCTGGTCCGAAAGCGGCTGGCAAAGCGTTATGACGGCGGGACAAAGCAGGACTGGTGATGAGGAAATGCCATTGACCAACCCCCTGCCGGTGATAATACTATACCCAGCAAATGCGCACATTCACAACTCCCAACCCCCAAAAGGAGAACCGATCATGCTGGAAATGATGAAAAAGACCATGTTCACCGGCCTCGGCCTTGCCCTGAAAACACGGGATGAGGTCGAGTCTTTTGCCAAGGACTGGACCAAAAAGCGCGAAATGTCCGAAGACGAAGGCCGGAGCTTTATCAGCGACCTGATGAAGCGCTATGATGACTCGTTCAACAAACTCGAAGGCCAGATCGAAAAAACCGTCAGGGAAGTGATGCGGAAAACCAACATCGCCACCCGTGAGGAACTCGACCAGGTCAAAAAGGCCAACCGCGCGGCCATGGATGAAATCCTCCTTCTGAAACGTGAAGTCGAACGACTCCGGGAGGAAGCGCAGGACAAACCTGCCTGATCCATCCTTTCTTATGCTGAGCATCCGGAAAATGGGCGTCTTTGGCCGTACCTACCGTCACCTGAACCGGTACCGCCAGATTCTCGGTGTACTGATCAAATACGGCTTCGGCGATCTGATCGAACGGCTCAACTTCGATCAGTACATCGAGAGCGGCCTGCAGTTTCTCTCCTCCCGGCGACCCTACCAGCCGGTGGAACGGCTTACCCGCGCCCGGCGCTTCCGTATGGCCATCGAGGAACTGGGCACCACCTACATCAAGCTGGGCCAGCTTCTCTCCACCCGTTCCGACCTGATTCCCCTTGAATTTGTTGAAGAACTCACCCTTCTCCAGGACCGCGTGGCCCCGTTTCCCTACAAGGAAGTCCGGAAAGTGTTTCATTCGGAACTGGGGGCCTTTCCGGAGGATATGTTCGCCTTTTTCGATGAAATCCCCTTTGCCTCGGCCTCCATCGGCCAGGTCCACCGGGCCCGTCTCGCCCACGGCGAAGAGGTGGCGATCAAGGTGCAGCGGCCCGGTATCCGGCCCACAATGGAAGTGGATCTGGAAATCATGCTCCATCTGGCCACCCTTGCCGAACATCACATCGAGGAACTGGCCGTTCACCGGCCGGTGAGTGTTGTGGAGGAATTCGCACGGGTACTGAAAAAGGAACTCGATTACGCCGGGGAGATCTCCAGCATGGAGCGCTTTGCCCGGCAGTTTGCCCACGATCCGACCATCTATGTTCCCCGGGTGTACCGGGCCATGACCTCCGAACGGATACTGACGATGGAGTATATCGACGGGGTCAAGGTGACGGATGTACAGGGCCTGGAAGAGGCGGGGCTGGACAAAAAGCGGGTCGTGGCCCACGGGGCCAACCTGATCCTGCGGCAGGTGTTCGACTTCGGCTATTTTCATGCCGATCCCCATCCCGGCAACATCCGTGTACTGGAAAGAGAGGTCATCTGTCTGCTCGACTTCGGCATGATGGGAACCATCGACCGGTATACCAAAGCCGAGTTTGTGGACCTGATCTATGCCGTCGTCCATCACGACGAGGTCCGGGCGGCCCAGGTGCTGCTGAAGCTGTCCCTCTGGGAGGAGGAGCCGAACCTGCGCCATCTGGAACGGGATGTGGCCGAGCTGATGGGCCAGCACCTCTACCGGCCCCTGAAGGAGATTCACATCGGACGGCTGCTGGGCCAGCTGCTGGATCTGACCTCACAGCACCATCTCCGGATACCGCCGGACCTCTTTCTGATGCTCAAGGCATTCAGCATTATCGAAGGGGTGGCGCTGCGGCTGGACCCTGATTTCGACATGGTGGCCGAGGTCGCGCCCTTTATCCGGCGGGAGAAACTGGCCCGGTTCCAGCCGGGCCGGATCATGGAGGAACTCCATACCATCTCCTCGGAACTGCTCACCTTTACCCGGCAGTTTCCCCGGGACGTGCTGGAAGTCAGCCGCCTGCTCAAACAGCGGCGTCTGTCGGTCCGGTTTGAACACCAGGGGCTGGACCAGCTCATCGATACCCACGACCGGATCAGCAACAAGCTGTCATTTGCCATCATCATCGCCGCCCTGAT
>JBEPXL010000340.1:0-4606 GCA_041641935.1 Desulfobacteraceae bacterium
CACCATCGGAACCCTCATCCGGGAGCGGGCCAACATGAAGGCGGCCCAGATCCGGGAAAAGAAGCTGACCCATCTGCTGACCAAGGTCGCCCGGCAGGGGCACTATATTGATACCCGGTTCATTCGCCTGGAAGAAATTCTGGCTGCGCTGGCTAGTGATGCCATGTACCTGATTGAAAATGCCCCTCCGAACCAGGAACCGATCTACTGGCTGTCGGATTATCAGGATCCGCTGACGGCGCCTTCCGATCTGGCCATGTCACCGCTGTACGGGCAGGCGGTGAGTATCGATGCCCCGGTGGTGAAACTGGCACCGGGGGTCGAACGGGCCGATGTCGTGCCGCTGATGCAGCGGTTGGCGCCCCTTCGCTACCATTTCCGGAAGTCCATTCTGGACAGCCGGAGCAGCTATGCCCCGCTCACGGAGGAGGAAGTCCGCCGTCTGCTGACGATTCACGGTCTGCCGGTCAGCTGGATCTTTATCGGTCTGGAAGCCGGGATTATGTATTCCTACCCGGGGAAAGGACGGTATCCGGAGGATTATGATCCCCGGCTGCGCCCCTGGTACCGGCTGGGGGCCCACAAGAACGCCGTCTACTGGGGCAATCCCTACATCGATGTGCAGGGGCTCGGGATGGTGCTTCCCTGTGCCACGTCCCTGTACGACAGTGAAGGCCGGTTTTATGGCGTTGCCGGAATGGACGTGACCTATGGAAATATTATCCGCGACAACCTGACTCGCCGGGGAGCGATCGGTGTAGTGGAAAGTTTCCTTCTGGATGACAAGGGCCGGATTATCGTCCGTTCCAGTCAGCTGGGAACGGAACTGGAACAGGTGGCCGGCGATTCCGCCCTGCAGCTGGAACTGTTTCCGGTTCCGGAGGTGGTACGCATGATCCGGCGCAGTGAATCCGGCATGGTCGAGATTGTGCGGGAGGAGGAACCCCGGATCGTCTTTTTTCACGAGGTTCCTTCCCTGAACTGGTATTATGCCGAAGAGATCAAGACCGCTGCCGTGCTGGGACCGGACCCGGGGAAATGATTGATTATCCTTCTTCCCCGGTGGCGGGAGGTGCGGCGGAATCGCCTGCAATCTGCTTGAAGGTCAGAATGTAGAGGCTGCTTTTCTTGAAGAAGACCTGCTCCACCCCGTATTTCTGATCGGGATCGAGATCCACGACCGCCCGCACCTTGGGGTTGGGCGGCGGATGAATACCGATCCGAATCTGGCGGACATAGTCGCCGTCCACATCCATGTAGCGGTCAATCCCGCTGGCAAGCCGGGTGTCATTGAAGTCACAGACCACTTTCGGGATATTTTCTTCCTCAAGGGCGAAGGTTTCGGGCGGATAAAAGCCGCTGAGGGTGAAAATCACTTTCTCCTCCCCGGCTTCTGTCGCCTCAAACCGGACCGCTTTGATCAGTTTCCTCTCCTGGCTCGGCAACTGTCCCGAATAGTCCGGTACATTCTGTGAAAAGAGGGACTGATGGGCCCAGCCGGTCTGACCGGTATCGGTGCGGATTCTGTACCATTCTCCTTCTTCGTCGATGACAGTGACGATAATGCCCCGTTCCAGCCCGAAGACGACATTTGCGCTCAGCGAGGGCGTCCGCCGGACCCGCGCGGAACGGACCTTCACCGCCGCCGGAAAGCGGCCCGGCAGTTCTTCTGTGACGTCTTCGGCAGCGGTTTCCATGGGAATGCCGGTTTCGGATACCGGCATTTCCTGCGGAGGCTGAAAGAGGCGCTGATGGGACCAGCCGGTATTGCCCCGGTCATCCCGGATGCGGAACCAGTTTCCCCGCTGGTCGATGACCGCGACTGTTGCGCCCCGCTCCAGGCCGAATTCAATCGCGGCCTCCATGGAAGGTCTGCTGCGGACAATGGCGGAGCGGACCTGCACTTCAGCGACCTGCACCGTCTCCTCTTCCGCTGTCGCTTCCGCGCTGCCCCTTTCAACCGGCGGTTCCTTTTCACTTTGAGCAGCCGCAGTTTCGACTTCACTTTGAGCAGCCGCAGTTTCGACCGGCGGCTCCTGTTCATCCGGCTGTGGCGCAACCGGTGCCGTATCAGCCTCCGCCGGCGGGGCCGTTTCCTCGGTCTGTGTGTCCTGCACGGCGGTTTCTGCTGCAGCGGCCTGCGGCTGTTCTTCGGTTTCCGGGGGGTCTGCGGCTTTCGCCATATCCCTTTCTACATGAAACAGTCGCTGATGCGCCCAGCCCAGACGGCCGTCGGCGAGTTTGACAATATACCAGTCTCCTTCCTTGTCGACCAGCCGGACCTTGTCTCCCTGCTGCAGAATATCGATAATCGGTGCATTGGGTGTCGGTTTGGTGTAGAGATTTCCGCTGGGCGCGATGACGGAAAGACTCTGGAGTCCTTTGATCTCCTCCTCCTCCTGTTCCGTTTCTGCAGGAAGAAGCGCCGGACAGATAAAAAGCAGCAGAAGGAGAACGCACAGTATCCGGAAAAATCCTTGGTTTGGCATAGATGACCTCTACTGGCGAATGGCTTCAATGCTGATGGTCAGTTCAACCTCATCCCCGACACTGCCCAGCATGGTGTCCATGCCGAATTCGCTCCGCCTGACGGGGAAGGTGGTTTCAAAACCGGTCCGGAATCCGCCCCACGGGTCTTCGCCCGCTCCCGTATGGCGGGCCGTTACGGTCAGCGGACGGGTGACGCCGTGAAGTGTAAGGTCACCTTTCACTTCATAGAGACCGTCTGAAAGCGGTGTAAAGGAACTGCTTTTAAAGGTAATGTAGGGGTACTTGATGATATGGAAGAAGTCTTCACTTCTCAGATGCTTGTCCCGTTTTTCATTGTTGGTATCCACGTTTTCAGCCTTGACCGTCATATCAACGGCGTGTCCCGTATCCTCCTTTTCATTCCAGACCAGTGTGCCGGATGGATCGTTAAAGCGGCCGTAGACGTAGGTAATATCGAGATGCTTGATCCGGAAGACGATGGACGAATGGGTCGGATCAATTTTATAGGTTTCGGCATGAACCGCCGGTGCCAGGGCAGCGGCCAGGACAATAGCCAGAAGAGTAGCCGCACAGCAGCAGGCGGTACGTTGAAATTTGTTCATATTCTACTCCTTTCCCGATAGACGGAAAACCGAAAACGTGACGTCAGGCGATACAGAGAACGTTTAAGGGGATGAATCAGGGCTTCTGCGTCACCACATTTTTTACTTCCTTCGGACTGTCCATATTCAGGGTGGACTTGGGTTCGATGACCAGAAGGTGAACCTCCTGGGCGGCAATCAGCCGGTGACCTCTCTCTCTCTGAATGACAAAGAGATCTCCTTCATTCAGTACAACCGAATCATCCTGAAACTCGATACTGAGCTGTCCCTTCAGTACCAGAAAAAATTCATCTTCTGTATTGTGGTGGTGCCAGTCAAAATCACCTTTCATTTTCGTCAGTTTGACCGACTGATTGTTGAACTCTCCGACGAGCTTGGACTGCCAGTATTTGTCAAACGTACGGAGTTTCTCGGAGATATTGATTTTTTCCATTATCCCTCCTGGTCTGTAAAAAAACGATGATTCGGTATTCGATCAGAAAACAGTTTAATCTGTCGCCGTATTGCGCAGATACTGGATTTCATTATCTGATGAAGCAGACGCGTCGACAGAGCGGAAATTTCCGGCGGTTATACTGGAAAAACCCGGAAAACCCGCGCAAATCCACCTATTGATACATAAAGGAGAGGCAATGGTCAAGCGACAATTTGACAGGAACCGTTGCGGCTGCGGGTTCATTCCCGTCTGAAGACCGGAAGTACGCCGGACCGGGATTCAGTGCCGGGACAGTTCCAGCAGATACATCATGAATGCTGCTGCGTTTTTCGCTACGATATCAATCCCCGCCCGTTCGGCCAGTTCCGGATCAGCCCCGAACAAAGGCCCGCCGGCGACAATGCGGGTGTCTGCGGGAATCTGGTTCCGTATCCGGATCAGATCATCTTCCGTATCAAACTGCAGAACCGTCAGCCCCAGAATCGCGGGGTGATGCTGCCGGCAGGCGGCAATCACGGTTTCCGGAGGCTGAAGCACTCCCAGGGGAATCAGCCGGAGTCCGGCCACTTCTGCATAGAGATGAATCACAGCCAGGCCATGACCCCACCCGTCGTCCAGGGTTGCGGTCACCATCAGCGGTGGTGACTCCCACAGGCTTTCAATCCCGTGATCCAGTTTCCATGACGTCAGGCTTTCAGCCGCATCCACAAGCTGATTCCGGGAAGGGCGTTCCGGCAGTTGCTGCAGTGTCTGTTCAATCTGTTGTTTCAGTGAAGCAGCAGGTTGCATGATCTCGCCTCCGTTCAGAAGAAAATGTACCAGTTGAGTCCGATTTCCGTCGCTGTATCGCCAAAGGCTTTTTCAAGGGAAAGGGTCAGGTGGAGCGAATGATTCCGGCGGATGCGGATGTTATGGTCAAAAGAGAGCCGGGTCCACCGGTGGTCATCGCCGATTTCAAAGTAGATTTTCCGGGCCTGGAGATGCCATTTCCATCGCGGGGACACCTGTTTCAGAAGACCGGCCGACAGGCCGATTCCCAGGGCATAGTCGGGCTGAAGATCACCGCCGATATTGAGCT
>JBEPXL010000341.1:0-4589 GCA_041641935.1 Desulfobacteraceae bacterium
GGAATGGGTTATGCTTCTGTCTCGCAGCATAACCTGTTCTACTATACCGTTTTCCAGCTTATGCAGATTATCAAATCATCTTTAGCGGGTAAGGTCAAGTGAAGGTGCGGAAATCGCGGAGATGAACCGACGCTGCCTGTCCAGAGAATCCATGAAATGAAGATTGGTGTCTTACCGTATCTCCGCCGCGCGCTGAAGCGCATGGACCGCTTCTGGAAGGCCGATGCGGTCATCGCCGTTCACATCGGTTTTGGTGACCGTGATGTTTTCAAAACCGGCGACAATCTGCAGACACTGGATGGCTTCGGCCAGATCAGACGCGGACCGGCAGTCCGGATCACTGCTGTCCGTCAGGCTGTCGCCGTCATTGTCGATCTGATCACTGCAGGTTGGATCGCCTGCCGGTCCTTCGCCTGCTGCGGTATGCAGGGTAAAGGTATGGTCCGCGAGGATGGGCGGCACGGGCTGGGTTCCGTCTCCCACATAGGGGTTGATTTGTTCATGAAAATAACCGGATTCAATGATCAGCGGTTCATCCGCTGCGTAACCCGCTTTTACCGGTAAAATTTTCGCACGCGAAGATACGCCGGGAACCAGGATGTTGAATTGCCAGGGATCTTCCCCTGATACCGTTCTTGTATAGGCAAAGCTTTGCTCCGACAGGGGGGCGTCGTATTCAATTTCAATATTGAAACCGTCCACCCGCATCGGCTGCGCTGTTTCGTCAACGGCGGACAGTTGAAGCAGACTTCCCGCCAGCGGCGGAACGCTGGGCCGGAATACATCAGATCCCCGCACTGTCAGCCACCAGCGGGTTCCACCGACCTGCTCTCCGTCTCCATAGAATCCGTCACCGTTGAAATCATGATAAAACCCCATTGAAATGAACATACAGTCAATCCCGGTGATGGGGATACTGGTCTGGGGATAGTCGCAGTTCATGTTGTTAAATAAACCCGGTATATTCGGATCGGCGATGAGTTTGGAATAAACGAGATGGAAATTGGTGGGCGTAAAAACAGCCGAGTTTTCCAGGGCCGTCAGCAGGGTGTCATGGCCTGTGGTTTCTGACAGCTGCCACATCAGGCTCGCGATTGCATATTCTTCTGCATGCTGGCCGAATTTCGGCTGTTCTCCTGCCACAGCAGGATTATCCAGTGCCGCCCCATCTGTTTTGAGATCCAGCATACCGTTAGTAGTGTCAACTGCCTGTGGTTCTTCCTCTCCGTTGTGCTGGCCCACAGCGGCGGCAAAGTACGTAGCGAATCCCTCGGTCCAGGAATCTGCTGAACTTGCGTTGTATAGATTGTCATGATTTTCGTCGTTTACATCGACAGGTGGCAGGCTGCCGCTGCCGGCGATGGGAGAGTGGCACATGTAATGATGACCATACTCATGCCGGATATCAAACACTGCTGACGAGGCGTCGGAGCCAAAGACTGCACTTGTGTCCGCTTCGATCTTGATTGTATTATTGTCACAGTCATAGGCCATACCCCACTCTGACTCCTCCGGGAGCGTATCCCAGCCGTTGACGCGCACCGGTGTAATGCCTGTTTTACCAAGCCCGTCACGCGCAAATTCGTATGCGTTATAGGTGCGTGTGTATTGTACAGCGAGGTGTCCGAATCGGTCGGGTTGACTGTTTGTGAGGCCGTCCGGATCGTAGGGTAGCGATACACCAATTGCCAAAGGAGACACCAGCACCGGCTCTGCGCAACGTGTGGTGCCGGCGAAGCTTGTCACACGATCTTCGGCAGGCTCAAAATTGAAATCCTGGATTGTATAACTGACGCTGTTGTCGGCGTGGACCTTGATTATGATATCTGCCTGTGTCACCCCCCGGTTGGCAACATCGATGGCGGGGGTACTGAGACAGGCGACATAGTCCGGATCGCGTTCGTTATCATGGACCGCCACCTTCTTATCTTCTGATTCCAGAATAATGATCAGCACATACGTCGTTGTATACAACGGTATATAAGGCGGGGCATCCTCTTTAACAAAAATCAGGTACTGGCCGTTATCATCGGTCTGGGTAGACCAGCTGGTGTAACGGTAGGTATTATAAAGCGTTGGCGCATCCAGCAGGCCAAGGTGGACTTTTACATTTGTGAGAGGAACCGGCGCATTTGCGGGCGGCGTACTCGTGCCCGGCAATACCTCCTCTCCTTCCATCTCTATGGTAATCGTGCCGGTCACCTCGACCGCCGCTGCAGACAGCGGCATGGTGATCACAAGCACGAACAGTAATCCCAGGATGTTCGCGGAGAGTTTCCTGCCTGCCATATATTTTATATTTACACGGTCCATACCGTTTCCTCCCTTTACCCTTTATAATGCGGCAGATTTTGCTGGAAAGTCGATCAATCAAATCAAACTTCAGAGTGTGCTTTTTTTAGCTATATGAAATATTTTTGCCGAGATGTAAAGAAATTTAAGCAGGGTGTATTTATTTGTCGTTAAGGAGGAAAAAATGTAAGAATTTCGGATGATTTTTACAAACAACGTCATCCTGTCTGCGGATTCTGAATGGCGCAGCTATCTGAATCCCGCAGACCATACCGGATATCCTTCGGCATCGGCCAGTTTCTGCGCGGCCCATGCACAGGTAAGCAGGTTGTTCTTTGGCTCTGATGATTTATGCGGCAGCACCTCCGGTGCGGGTTCGACAGCTGAGCGACAGGTCTGCCGCAACTGCACAGGAAATCCCTGATCCAGACGTGTTTATGAGCGCAGGGGCAAGGTAAACTGTGACGCGGAAGTGACCGGGCGGGAAGTCACACGGCTGCTTCTCCTCCGTTCACCGACAATCCTGGAAAGCTCCCTCACGATACCCAGCATCTTTTCCGTCTGTTCGTTCAGCTCTTCGGAAGCCGATGCAAAGACCTGGGAATCGGCGGCATGATTCTGGGTTACTTTTTCAATTTCGGCCATCGCCGTGGTGATTTGCTGAATCCCCCGGGCCTGTTCGTTCGATGCTGCCGCGATTTCATCCATCAGGGTGCTCACCTGCTGTGTGTGACGTACCATCTCCTGATAAGAGGAGGTCGCCTCTGACGTCAGTTGATTCCCCTCCTTGACTTTCCCGATGGTGCTGTCGATCAGTGAAGCCGTATTCCGGGCTGCTTCGGTTGCCCGTGCCGAAAGGTTCTTGACTTCATCGGCAACAACACCGAATCCGGAACCGGCCTCACCGGCCCGTGCCGCTTCCACCGCCGCATTCAGAGCCAGGAGGTTGGTCTGAAAAGCGATCTCATCAATGGTGCGGACAATCTGGGCGGTTTGTTCACTGGCGGCGTCAATCTCTCCCATGGAAGCGATCAGTTTTTCCATTGCCACGGTAGCGGCATCAAGGGTGCCCTGTGCGGATTTCACGATGGCATTGGCTTCGTTTGCATTCAGGGCATTCTGTTGAATCATGGCACTCATCTCTTCCAGTGTCGAAGCCGATTCCTCCAGAGAGGCGGCCTGCTGATTTGAGATTTCCGCCAGCGCATGACTGTGGCCGGTGAACTGCCCGGACGCATCGGAAACATTCCGGCTGATGTTTTTCAGTTGTCCGATGGAACCGATAATGGGTACGGAAAGGGTCCGGGAGAGAATATAGACCGTCAGAATCGATACGGAGAGAAATCCAAGGGTCAGAAGGATGGCTGTGTTTCTCATGGTACGGGCCGGTCCCAGCAGTTCTTTTTCATCCATGGTCGCAACAATATACCAGTCCCTTTCCGGAACGGGGGCAAAAAAACCGATCTTCTTCCTGTCGTTGAAGGAATAGCCGGCTGTCCCGACCCAGCCATCCGACATGCGCTGATCGATCTGTTCCAGCCCTTCCAGCGTCGTGATATTGAATTCCATCAGGGTCTCCGGGTCGGGATGAGCAATGGTCAAGCCTTCGTTATTGACCATGAAGCAGTATCCGGTTTCCCCCATGCGTTTGCTGGCCACCAGTTCGGTCAGAAAATCAAGATTTACCGAAAGCCCCAGAATACCCACCATTTCACCACTGGCGGAACGGACGGGAACCGCGACGATGACAATTGAACGCCCGCTGCTTTTTGCGTAAACGGCTTCACTGATCACTCTTTTGCCTGTTCTCTTCAGATTTTGATAATAATTCCGTTCCCGAATATCGAGGTTGGTATATTTGGTGACATCACCGTCCGGTTTTATACCGGCGTAGATGAACCCTTCGGTGGAGGCAAGCCACAATCCGGAGAAATTGGGGCCGAGTCCCTGAATCACCGGATAGAGTGTCGGGTTGAATTCTTCAATAGCGGGGCGGGAGGGGTCGATACCATATTCATGGACAGTTTCCGCCATTGCGACAATCTGCGGTGTTCCCGCCAGAGAAGTTCCTGTTGTCAGCAGGCCGTTCAGTCCTTCCCGCATTGTCTGGGCCAGGCTGACAGTAACAGACTGTGCCCGGTCGTTGTGGGCTGATTCAACGGATTGTCCGGCCTGACGAATCAGAATGGCGCTGACCGTCATCAGTGAAACGGCCACAATCAAAAAACCGAAGAGGTTGAGTTTTTTCGTCAAGGAGAGCTTCATTATTCTTCTTCCTCTTAATATGGTTGCCCGGT
>JBEPXL010000342.1:0-4572 GCA_041641935.1 Desulfobacteraceae bacterium
CACCATCAAGGAGGAATCCGGACCCGAAGCCACTTCCGTCTACACGGGCCGGGGCAGTTTCGAGCTGGCCATGTGCGATATTTTTCAGCCGAAAGATGTGGCGGTCTCCTCGGCGTCGAGCCTCCTGTTTCCCTTTGGCTCCCCCAACAGCATGGGGGTCGGCGCGCTCTGCTACGTCTCCTATGCCATGATCGCTCCCCACGTCACCATGGGGGGCATGCTCGTGAACATGTTTTCGGATATCGACAATGCCGAACTGATTGTCATCTGGGGGGCCAACCCCGCCACGGACAGCCCGCCCCAGGACATGCGGCGGATCGCGGCGGCCACCGAAAAGGGGGCCAGGGTCATTGTCATCGATCCGAGAAAGACAATGCCGGCAAAACTCGCCAATGCCGAATGGGTTCCCGTCCGTCCGGGAACCGACGGGGCACTGGCGCTGGGGATGTGCAATGTCCTCATCGAGGAAGAACTCTACGACGAGCCCTTTGTCGAGGAGTGGACGCACGGCTTTGATGAATTTTCACAGTATGTGCAGCATTACCGGCCCGAGGTGGTGGAATCGATCACCGGCGTACCGGCGAAAACAGTCCGTTCCCTTGCCCGGCGCATTGCCGGCGCCAACGGGGCAAGTCCGGTCATGTACACCGGTCTGGAGTACAGCGACAGCGGTGTGCAGTGCATCCGGGCGACGATGGTGCTGTGGGCACTTGCCGGTCAGCTGGACGTGCCGGGCGGGCGCTGCTTTTCCATGCGCGAGAACAGTTTCCCCATGAACCGGGAAGGCCATGTTCCCAATCCCGCCCCAAAAAAGGCCCTCGGACTCGACAAGTTCCCGGTCTACAGCGCCTACCGGGGCGAATCCCACGCCAATGCCCTGCCCGACGCCGTGCTGAAGGGGAAACCCTATCCGATCCGCTCGCTGATCATCCTGGGGGCCTCCATGATCACCTCCTGGCCCCGGTCCCAGACCTGGCGCGACACCCTGAACGCACTGGATTTTCTGGTCAGCATCGATGTCAACATGACCGCTGACAGTGCCTACGCCGACATTGTACTGCCCGCCACCACCTGGTACGAAATCGAGTCCTACATGCGCTACGGTCCCATCTTCCGGATCCGGGAACGCGTGATCGAGCCGATGGGTGAAGCCCGGAGCGCCTTTTTCATTTTCGCCGAACTGGCCCAGCGCCTGGGCTACGGCCACCTCTATCCCCAGAATGAAGAAGAGATGCTGCGCCATGCGCTCAAAGGCTCGCCGTTTACCCTGGAAGAGGTCCGGGAGGCCGGCGGTCAGGTGCAGATGGATACAGTCATGATGCAGTACAAGAAGTGGGAAAAGGGGCTTCTCCGGGAAGACGGAAAACCGGGGTTTGACACCCCCACCGGCAAGTTCGAGATCGCCTCCACCATTCTGGAAGAATACGGCTATGATCCGCTGCCGGTCTATACGGAACCGGCTGAAAGCCCCGTCTCGCAGCCGGAACTGGCGAAGAAGTTTCCGCTGGTGTTCAACTCCGGGGCACGGGTGACCACCGACTTCCGGAGCCAGTTCCACCACATTCCCGGACTGGTGAAACAGCGTCCGGAACCGACGGTGATGATGAATACAAAAGACGCCGAAGCCCGGGAAATCCGGCACGGGGATTCCGTCTATGTGCGCAGTCCGCGCGGTCAGGTGAAGATGCGGGCCATCGTCACCGACGATATTGTGCAGGGAAGTATCGACGCCAATATGGGCGGCGGCGGTCCGCTGGGCCCGAAAGCCTGGCAGGAGTGCAATATCAATGATCTGACGGATCTGAAGTATGATCCCGTCTCCGGATTCCCCATTTACAAGGCGCTGCTCTGCGACATTGTAAAGGACACCGGCGATCAGGCAACACTGGAGATCGATACCGGTGAAATGGCGGAACCGGCGGCAGGGGCGGAACGGTCCAGCGCAGCAGTCGCACCGCAGGACCGCATCTACCTGGATCATAACGCCACGACACGTCCGGACCCCGAGGTGAGTCGGGTCATGGCCGAATTCATGGAAACCCTCTACGGCAATGCCTCTTCCATCCACAGAGACGGCCGGGACGCCAGAACCGCACTGGAAGCGGCTCGCCGTCAGGTCGCCCGCCTGCTCGGCTGCACGGCCCGGCGGATTACCTTTACCGGCGGCGGAAGTGAGGCCAACAATCAGGTTCTCAAAAGCCTCGCCTTTGCCAGTCCGAACGGGAAGAACCATTTCATCACCTCTTCCATCGAACACCCGTCGATCCTGCGCACCTGCGAATGGCTCGAAAAAGCCGGATTTGAGACGACCTGTCTTCCCGTCGATTCCTCTGGCAGAATCCGCCCGGCAGACCTGGAAAAGGCGATCACGGAGAAGACCCTTCTGGTCAGCATCATGACGGCCAACAACGAAACCGGTTCCATCCAGCCCATTGCCGAACTGGCCCGGATCGCCCATGAGCGGAATGTGCTGTTTCATACCGATGCGGTACAGGCCGCAGGAAAGATTCCCATCGATGTGGACGCCCTGGATGTGGATTTCCTGACAATGTCCGGCCACAAGCTGTACGGCCCCAAAGGAATCGGCGCTCTTTACGTCCGGAAGGGGATCGAACTGGAACCGCTCATTCACGGCGGCAAACAGGAAGGCGGCATGAGGGCCGGAACGGAAAACACCGTCGGGATCGTCGGGTGCGGAAAGGCGGCGGAACTGGCCGAAGAACGGCTCTCAGACATGAACCGCCGGGTGCGGGATCTGCGGGACCGGCTTCAGGCCGGTATTCTTGCGTTTCTTCCGGATACCCGGCTCAACGGCCATCCGGAACACCGGCTTCCCAATACCCTCAATGTGTCCCTGCCGGGCATCCGGGGCGAATCGATGGTGCTGGCACTGGACCCCAAGGGGATTTCCTTTTCTTCGGGATCGGCCTGCCGTTCCGGTTCACCGAAACCCTCCCATGCGCTCCTGGCGATGGGACTTCCGGAAGAACAGGCTCACTGCGCGCTCCGGTTTTCTCTGGGAATTCACACCACCGAAGAGCAGATCGACCGGACCCTCCGGCTGATCAGGGAAGCCATCGATGAATCCATGAACACCGTGCAGTTCGTTCCGTGCCGGTAAAACAGGAACTTTCTCTACATCGCCTGCAGAAAAACCTGCCGGCGTTATCCATGGACATCCGGAGAATGCCCGAAGGCCGGAGATGCAGTTTACCGCCGAGGGAGAACGCTGAAACAGCATTTTCCGGATGTCTGTCACCATCAACAGAAGGAGCGTGTTCACCATGCAGTGTACAGAAGTGAAAGAGAGTACACTTGAAATCTGCAATTATCTGAAGGGGAATCATCGGGAGGAAATGGCCCGTGATGTGCGGGAGGGAATGCGTCAGCCACAGAAACGGATTCCATCCAAATATTTCTATGATGCCGTCGGGTCACAGCTGTTCGAACATATCTGCTGCACCCCGGAATATTATCCCACGCGGACAGAGCTTTCGATTCTGGACCAGAACGCCGCCGACATCATGGCCCCGTTTGCGGAAAAGGGCGGCGATCTGGTGGAACTCGGCAGCGGCGCCAACATCAAGATCCGGAAACTGCTGGATGCGGTTGCACCTTCGGATCTGCCCGGTATCCGGTATGTTCCTGTGGAGATCAGCAGAAGCTGTCTTGCGGCAGCATCGGAAGAACTTCTGACCCTGTATGACGGCCTGACCGTTTTCGGCGTTGCCGCGGATTTTACCCGGCACCTGGACATGCTGCCCGACGGAAGAAAGCTGATCATCTTTTTCGGAAGCACCATCGGCAATTTCTCCCCGGCGGACCGTCATGCCTTTCTGACCCGGATCGCCCGCATTATGGATGCCGATGACCGGTTCCTCATCGGGCTGGACATGGTCAAACCCGTTGAAGTCCTCGAAGCCGCCTACAATGACCAGCAGGGCGTCACGGCCGACTTCAACCGGAATATCCTGAACAACGTCAACCGCGAACTCAATGCCGATTTCAATCCGGATGATTTTGAACACTGGGCATTTTTCAATGCAGCGGAAGAGCGCATGGAAATGCACCTGCGTGCGCGGCGGGATGTGGTGGTCAACATCACGGATCTGTCCCTGTGTGTCGGTATCCGCCGGGGAGAAACCATTCATACCGAGGTATGCCAGAAATTCACCCGTGAAAGCGCCGGGAATACCTTCAACAAAGCCGGGCTGAGCGTAAACCGGTGGTTTACCGATCCAGAAGATTGGTTTTCACTGGTTGAACTGAAAACCGCATAGGAACTTTCTGCAAAGGAGGAAACAATGCAACACGTTCAGATCTGTTCTGTTCTGATGGTTTTCCTGTTTCTGTTCCTGCTGTCCCCGGCCCTGATGGCCGAAGAATTCCATCCCCCGTGGAAAACGCCGCCCGAAGGAGGGGTCCGGTTCACAGTACCGTGTGTGGACAATGTACCCGACCTTCACGGGGAAATCGGGAATCCGGATCTGGTGATATTTTTCGGGGGCAATCAGTTCATGGTGCTGCCGGACATCATGGAAGCCTTCCGGGCGGACTATCCCCGGTACAAAA
>JBEPXL010000343.1:0-4571 GCA_041641935.1 Desulfobacteraceae bacterium
CGGTGAAAAAGTAAAACCGGTTTCCGTCTGCTGAATGCACCCGGGCCAGGTCTGCTCCGGACCGGCGAAGGCTTTGGTTGTGGAATGGAAATTCCGGTCTTCAATATCCGGACGAAGGATCAGCCGCACCGGCTGATGGTCCGGCAGATGATTTTCCCCGTTTGTATTTTTGTGGCGGAAGAAAAGAATCTGAACCGCATTCCGGTCCGGAATCATTTCCATGCCGATGGTCAGCCGGATATCTTCGCCCTGTCCGGTGGGGATATGATACTGCCAGAATCCGGCGCCGGTTCCGTCGAACCGGAATTCCTCCAGACAGTCCAGGCCGATTTCATAGGAAAATCCCTGATAGACGACCCAGCCCCGGCACCGGGCAAGCATGATATGACGGTCTTCCGGAAAATCCGGATGAAGATTGGCCCCCAGCAGTGCATCATACCGGCTCGCCAGATGGCCCCAGTTGACATGCGCCCGGGCCATTCCGCCCCGGCCGTTGGTTCCCAGAAACAGAAGCGGCGTCCGGAGCAGTTCCTGCCGGTGAAAGACCTGCTTCACCCGTGCCGACTGCGGATCGGAGAGGTACAGAAGCGGGGCGTCGGCAGATTCGCATCCGTCTTTTCCATAGACCCGGAGCTTCAGGGTATGGGGCCGATGATCCGAAGGGGCCGGCAGTGGCGGAAAAAGGATAAACCAGCCCCCGTTTTTGCATGGCAGGGCCTCTTCCTGACCGACAGTGCGGTTTCCGTCCACTATCCGTGCCCGGAAGGGGCGGGGCGTCCGGAGCAGCAGAAAAAAGCCGGGAGGAACCATTACTTCCCGGCGGAGATCCGTCGGCCAGTCCCACAGGATCACTTCGGGGACACCGCCGGCGGGATTCAGTTTGCGGCAGAAAACTTCCGGATCATCGGAAAGCTGCCGGACGGCGGCATCGGGATCAAAGGCGTCCATATTTCCGACACCGTTGTAATGGCAGAAAACATCCAGTGCCTTGGCCTGAAAACGCTGGGTCAGCGCACGGGGAGGCGGTCCTGTCACCGGCCGGACATACTGCAGATCCGCCGGATCGTCAGACAGACAGAAGACCCGGCCCGGCCCCAGTTCAAGGGACTGCCCATCCCATACCGTCTCCACTTGAACCGTTTCGCCCGTCAGCAGATCCGTAAACGCCGGTCCGGCCATTTCCGGCGCATCCCATGTCAGGCGGGTGGCATGGGTATCCGCCAGATTGATCAGGATCAGGAGTTTTTTTCCTGAAGCGGCATGATGCCGCAGCAGCACAACGCCGTTGCCCGCGCCTTTCTGGCGCATGGTCAGTTCCACCCCTTCATGAAAGGCCGGATGGTTTGTCAGCAGCGCTGTCAGTTTCCGGATGTCGGCGACCTGATTCTCTTCCGCGCCCCAGTTGAGGGACGGTGCGCCGTGGACGTCGATCTTTTCGGTAGCGAGCCATTCCACCCCGTTGGCAAAACCGAAACCGCCGTTGGGAGAAAAGAGCGCGCAGAACGCCGTCCGCATCCGGGCATAGGCGTGGGACCGGGCCGCCAGACGGTTATTGTCGTGGGTCTCGGCGTAATGGATCATGAGCCCGTCACTGCGGGAGATGGCCTGGGCCTCCGGCATGTACTGTTCAATCTGGCCCCGGTCATAATTCTGGAACAGTTCGGAGTAGGCCCACTCCATTCCCGCAATATTGAGAAGGTCACGGGTGACGGAAATTTTCCCGCCGAGTCCTTCCAGAAAAAAGATCGTGTCCGGATACTGGTTCCGTACGGTGGCGATAATGTACCGCCACGCATCCAGGGGAATCATGTAGCCGGCGTCACAGCGGAACCCGTCGGCGCCCCGGCTGCACCAGGTCAGGAACACGTCGGCAATATACTGCCAGAGCCCCTTGTGGCGGTAATCGAGCCGGGTCAGGTCTTCCCAGATGACGCCCCAGGCCCCGGGACGTTCAATATGGCCGTCCGGCGTCCGTGCCAGCCATTCCGGATGGCTTTCATGGATGCTGGCGGCCCAGCCGGTGTGGTTGATGGCAATATCCATCAGAACCCGGCCGTGGCGGGCGTGGATGGCATCCACCAGTTCCCGGAACTGGTCCAGAGGGGTGGCGCCGGGATCGAACTCGGCCAGGGCCGGATCCACTTCCCGGAAATTGAGGGCGGCGTAGGGGCTGCCGAACCGGCCCATGCGGGCATAGGTGGTCGGCGTCGGGTGTACCGGCAGCAGCTGGATATATCGGCAGCCGAGGGTGTTGATGATAAAATCGAGTTCTCCGATCATGTCCCGGAAGGTTCCCGATTCGGGAATGACCGTATATTGCGCCGCATCCAGTGACGCGACACATTTCTTTTCCTCCGGAGAAGGCGCGCCTTCTCCCGCCTTGCCGGGTCCGAACAGTCGTACAAAGGCGTTGTAGAGGATATTGGCGCAGCAGGTATCCGCCGGGGCGACATTGAGGGCGGTGTTGGGCCCTTCAGGCCATTCCGGGGTGGTTTCGCCCTCCGGAAGAAAATAGCATTTGGCTTCGAAATGTCCGGTTTCCCGGAGCGGAACCGTCACCTGAAACCGGCCCTCGCCCGCCGGCTGCATGGGGATATCATACCAGTCCCGGGCCAGCGGGGTTTCCGCGTGAATCACCTCCCGGATGACTTCGCGGCGGGTAATCTCCGCATGACCGATATTGGTCCGGAGCCATGCCGTTCCCTCCCGTGGATGAAGCTGATGCAGGGTAAAGGTGAAGGTGTCGCCTCTGAACTGAAGAAAATGAACACCGGGCGACGGATACTGGACCAGATGATCGGATACGGTCATGAGTTTCTCTATTCGCTGTCTGCGTCCGCAGGAGGTAGTTCTTCAGCGGGGGGATGAATGGTGACCTTCATCGGAACCGGTTCAAGCGGATTGTCCCGTTTGTCCCTGCGCTGGGAAACGATTTTGTCCACCACGTCCATGCCTTCGGTGACTTCCCCGAAGACTGTATACTGGCCGTCGAGGTGGGGGGCTTCGGTTACAACGATAAAGAACTGGGAACCGGCGCTGTCGGGATGGCGGGACCGGGCCATGGAGAGCGTGCCCCGTTTGTGGGTTTTTTTGTTGAATTCCGCCTTGAGGGAATAGCCGGGACCGCCGGTGCCATGCAGCTGCCGATTGGCCTCTCCGGATTTCGGATCACCGCCCTGGATCATGAACCCGGGGATCACCCGGTGGAATGTGGTATTGTCATAAAACCCTTTTTGGGCCAGTTCGATAAAATTGTTCACATGGTTGGGGGCCACTTCGGGAAAAAACCGGAGTTTGATCTTTCCCAGGCGGGTTTCGATCACGGCCTCTGTTTTCTTCATCTGTTCCGTCTCTTCCGGCGTGAAGGTCCGGTGCCGTACTTCCGCTGAAACCGGCGGTACGGTGATGAGCAGAACGGGCAGAATCAGTCCTGTGAGAAAGGCTGCAAGCGGGTATATGCGTTTCATCTCTGTCTCCTTTGTGTGCAGGTTCTGGCAGGGAATAGGATCATGTTCCTGAACAAACATATGTAATACCAGAAGGATAAAAAAAAGCAATCCCCATACCGCATCAAATCCGCCTTTTCTGCCGGTTCCGGTCCGTTGCCGACATAGTGGTTGCGGGATGCCGCAAAACGTGGTATTCGGCAAAATTGTTTAAAAATACGTCGAAAACAGTTGTGGATGTCAACAAAGGAGAGCATAGACCCGTGAGTATGATGCAGACATTGAAAATCGAGATCTACAAATTGGCCAAGAAAGACCCGGAAACCCGAATCAAAATCCCGCTGGGCTCTCTGAGCATCTCGGAAAAGCTCCTGCCTGCACGGGTCAAGTCGTCTCTGGAACGGGAGGGAATCGATCTGAACGAGCTGAGTAACCTGTTCGCCAAACAGGGACCGAAAGGAACGCTGATCGAAGTCGAAAGCGCCAACGAGCGGCTGGTTATTTCCATCGAATAGGAATGCGTTCGACCATTGGAAACAGGAACAACGGTTGTGAGAGGAATATCCTGTGAGCAGTGACATACCCGCAGTGTCTTCACCGGAAGCGGATAGACGGATTGCAAAACTGCAGCGCCATCTGCAGGAGGCCGGGACGGACGGCGCACTGATCCTGCAGAAGGCGGACCTGTTCTATTTCAGCGGCACGATTCAGGATGCCTGTCTCTATGTCCCGGCAGAGGGTGCGCCCCTGTTCATGCCCCGGAAACATACCCGGCGTGCCTGTGCCGAATCCGTCCTGCCCTGTTCCGCCCCCCTCGCACGGACCCGGATGATTCCGGATATCCTGCAGGAACACGGGATGAATGTTCCCCGGCGGCTGGGAATGGAACTGGATGTTCTTCCGGCGGGGCTGTTTCTGTCCTTTCAGAAGATTTTCCCTGATGCGGAGATCGTCGATGTTTCTCCGCTGATCCGCATGGTCCGTTCCGTCAAATCCCCTTTCGAAGTGGACGTGATGGCGGAGGCCGCACGCCGGGCCGACCAGGTGTTTGCCGCCGTCAGTGACCTGCTCCGGGAAGGAATGCCGGAGGTCGAACTGGCCGGTCAGGTGGAAGCCCTGAGATCG
>JBEPXL010000344.1:0-4570 GCA_041641935.1 Desulfobacteraceae bacterium
CCGAAGTGTTGACCATATGCATACAACGTATCGAAGCCTGCTGTTTCTGCTCTTCTGCCTCCCGGTGCTGGCCGCCCCGCTCAACGTCCGGGCCCAGTTCTTCGGAGCCGGTGACCAGAAACCGGAGACAAATCCGTTTACCCTCCGTGCGGACGCCGCACCCGACACCCTGGAACAGGGAGAAAACGGCGCCATCCACATCGCCTTTGCCATCGCGGCGGAACACAGCATTTACGCCGATGAAACCCGGATCGAGATCCCGTCGGAAGAATTTCCGGGCCTCACCTTCGGTACCATAAAAACACCGCCCACCGTCCGGAAAAAAGAGCCGGACGGAAAGACCGCCCGGGTCTACCAGGGCGATGCGGTGCTGAGTGTTCCGGTCTACGCGGAAGCGACGGCGGAACCGGGTCTCCGCACGGTTCCGGTCACGGTTTCGTTCCGGGGCTGTTCCCGGACCGGCTGCTTTCTGCCGGAAACCCGGAAGCTGACCGCGTCCCTCACGGTGGTTCCGGCGACAGAGCCGCCCGCACCGGCGGATGCGCTCCCGCCGGGCTTTACGGAAATACCCGACGGGACAGAACCGGCCGCGGTGACCGCCGGGGCGGCAAAACAGAATCCCTTTCAGAAGACGGCGGCCCGGTTCGGGCTGTTCGGTGTGCTGGCCGCCGCCTTTCTGTGGGGCATCTTCGCCAGCCTCACCCCCTGCATCTATCCCATGATTCCGGTCACCGTCAGCGTCATCGGGGCCAGCGGGGCAAAGACCGTCTACCGGGGATTTTTTCTTTCCCTCTTCTATGTGCTGGGAATGTCCCTCACCTATGCCGCCTTCGGCGTCACGGCGGCATGGACCGGCGGCCTGTTCGGGGCCTATGCGGACCATCCGGTGGTCCGGATTGCCGTGGCCGGGATTTTTTTTCTGCTGGCCCTCAGCATGTTCGATGTCTATTATTTCCGGATGCCCGCCTGGCTGACCACCCGCCTCGGAACCTACAGCGGGTCCGGGGCCGTCGGCATCTTTCTGACCGGGGCGGCGGCCGGGGCCGTGGTCGGTCCCTGCGTGGGGCCGATGCTGGTCGGACTCCTGGTCTATATCGCCACCATCGGGGACCGGCTTCAGGGGTTTTTGATCATGTGGAGTTTCGCCCTCGGCATGGGCATCCTCTTTCTCGTCATCGGAACCTTTTCCGGGGCAGCCGCCTCTCTGCCCAGATCGGGGCGGTGGATGGAGTCGGTGAAGCTCTTCTTCGGCATTCTGCTGATCGGGGCGGCCCTCTACTATGTCGCGCCGATTCTGCCGCCGGATGTCTTTTTTCTGCTCCTGGGCGGTTTTCTGATATGGGTCGGCGTCTTCATCGGCGGCCTCGATCCCCTGGGGGCGGAAGCATCCCGGCAGGACCGGCTGCGGAAGGCGGCGGGGATTCTCCTGCTGACCCTGGGCGTCGTCTACGCGGCCCGGTTCGCCCTGGACCGTCATGTGGTCCCGGCCGGTCCGCCGGTGGCGATGCGGGAATCCGGGCAGCAGAGAGGCATTGCCTGGCTCGCCAGCGAGACGGAGGCGCTGGCCCTGGCCCGGGCCGAAAACCGTCCGCTGATGATCGATTTTACGGCGGAATGGTGCGCCGTCTGCGAAAAGCTGGACCGGAACACCTTCCGCCATCCCGACGTGATGGCTATGGCCGAAACCTTTGTTCCGGTCAAAATCGATATTACCGATACCACAGACCCGGTGGCCGAAGGGCTCCGGAAAAAATACGGTGTGGTGGGGCTTCCGACCATCCTCTTTGCCGGTCCTTCCGGCGAGGTGCTGCCGGAGCAGACCATCACCGAATATGTACCACCGGAGGAGATGCTGGCGCGGATGCGCCGGGTGCAGTCCCTCCTGTAAGCAGGAAGAGAGAATACCGACAGCGTAAGGGAAAACACGAAAACGCCTCCCTGTGCCGTTCACGGGGCAGGCGGCCCTCTTTACCGACAAATGACACCACCCATGCCCGTCTGACCGGGCATATGATGCAGATGCAATGAAAGGATGCGTATGAAAGCGATTGTCAAGTCAGCCGTGATGTTACTGTTCCTGTCTCTCTGTGTAACCGCGCCGGGAGGGGCGGCAGAGTCCGGCAGCGGGACAAGGACAGCGAAAAAATCATCGGGGGGAATCCAGTGGGTTTCCTATGATGAAAGCATGGAACGGGGAAAACAGGAAGACAAGAAAATCTTTCTCAATTTCTATGCCGACTGGTGCCAGTACTGCAAGGTAATGGATCAGAACACCTTCAAAAACAAGGAGGTGATCGCCTACCTGAATGAAAACTTCATTCCGGTGCGGGTCAATACGGACAAGCAGCAGAAACTGGCCGCCCGGTACAGTGTCCAGAACCTGCCGGTCACCTGGTTTATTTCACCGGACGGGGAGAATATCGGCAGCCAGCCGGGCTATATTCCCCCGGATATGATGATTCCGCTGCTGAAATACATCGATACCGACCGGTACCAGGACATGAATTTCAACACATTTCTGGAAAAAAACAAGTAAGCGTTCCCGGGGGCACTACCCGGACCGCCGGAACCGGTAGGCAAACCGCCGGATCAGGCGGAGGGTGGTGGAAACGATGACACCGCCGCTCAAAACAATCAGCACGACCGGTAGCCAGAGATACCGATGATAGGGTGGGGTTTCTCTGGCTACCGCGATTCCCGCGGCACTGAACAGAAAGACCAGATCCATGAAAAAGATGATGAGCAGGCAGATTCCGGTGGAATCATACCAGGGGATAATAAATTTCCGGAATACCGGTGATGTCTCGTCCAGCTGAATCATGGTTCTCCTTTACGATATTGTGCAGAAAACTGCAACCGTGCCCTTCCTCACCCGGGCATTCTGATGTAAAAGCAAAATAGATGCCATCACAGGCTTTTTTTCAACCCCGATATTTTTTTCAGTTCCTTTTTCATTCCTTACCCGTCTGTTATTTTTTGGAAAACCGGTCTCATTTTTTTTCTTAACCACCACATGTTGATTTTCTCCATTGACTTCCATCAAGATATAGGGTTATGGAAGAGCAGTACCCCATGACGGGTCTCTCTTCTGATTCATCAAAAATATTTTCCGGTATTTCAGATATTTTCTCCTTTTCCATCATTCAACCGCATTTCGGAGGTGTCGCCTGTGTTCGAAACCATCAAAAAACGAGACGAAAGAGTCGTGGAGTTTGATTCGTCAAAAATTACAACTGCCATCGCCAAGGCCGGCAAGGCGACCGGTGAATTCGGGGAGCGGGAAGCGCGGAAACTGACACTGCGCGTTCTGACCCTGGCCCACGAGATGCGGTTCGGTCCCGTACCGATGGTCGAGGACATCCAGGATGTGGTGGAACGGGTCCTGCTGGACTCCCCCTACCACCGGACGGCCAAGGCGTATATTCTGTACCGGGAGCAGCACAACCAGATCCGGAACATCTCCACCAAGGCCAGTGTGGATCTGGTGGAGCACTACATCCGGAAGCTGGACTGGAAAATCAAGGAAAACAGTAACATGTGCTACTCTCTCCAGGGGCTCAACAACTACATTTCCTCGGATGTCACCTCGGAATACTGGCTCAACCGGATCTATCCGCCGGAAATCCGGGACGCCCACAAAAGCGGTGATTTCCACATCCATGACCTGAGCCTTCTGTCCGTCTACTGCGTCGGATGGGATCTCAAGGATCTGCTGAAACAGGGGTTCCGGGGCGTGGAAGGAAAGGTGGAGAGCGCGCCGCCCAAACACCTCCGTTCGGCACTGGGGCAGGTGGTCAACTTTTTCTATACCCTCCAGGGCGAAGCGGCCGGGGCGCAGGCCATCTCCAACTTCGATACCCTGCTGGCCCCGTTCATCCGGTACGATGATCTCGACTATCAGGAGGTCAGGCAGGCGATCCAGGAGTTTGTGTTCAACATCAATATTCCGACCCGGGTCGGCTTTCAGACGCCGTTTACCAACATCACCATGGATCTGTATCCGCCGGAAATCCTGAAGGACCATCCGGTGATCATCGGCGGAAAGGAACAGGCGGAAACCTACGGGGAATTCCAGCCCGAGATGGACATGCTCAACCAGGCCTTTGCCGAGATCATGATGGCCGGGGACGCCCGGGGGCGGGTCTTTACCTTTCCGATTCCGACCTACAACATCACCAAAGACTTTGACTGGGACAACCCCAATCTGGACATGATCTGGCGCATGACCGGAAAGTACGGCATTCCCTATTTTTCCAACTTCGTCAACTCGGACATGTCTCCCGAAGACGCCCGGTCCATGTGCTGCCGGCTCCGTCTGGACAACCGGGAACTGATGAAGCGGGGCGGCGGCCTCTTCGGGGCCAATCCCCTCACCGGCTCCATCGGCGTGGTCACCATCAACCTGCCCCGGATCGGTTATGCGGCCAAATCCGAAGAGGAATTTTTTGAACAGCTCTCCCGGATGCTGGAACTGGCCAAGGAGAGCCTGATCATCAAGCGGAAGGTGCTGGAAAACTTTACGGAAAAAAACCTCTACCCGTACTCCAAGTTCTATCTGCGGGAGGTCAAA
>JBEPXL010000345.1:0-4538 GCA_041641935.1 Desulfobacteraceae bacterium
GATGCCGTCCGGACAGGAAATTGTGAAGGCATGGGATTTTCCTCTTCTTTGATGGATGTCTCTTTTCCACATAGTAATCACATCCGCGATAAATGCCAGTGCCGGAAAAAGGTGCTTCTTTCTTTTCAATAGCGGAAACCGCCAAAGTGTGATAATGGACCCATGTTCCATTATTCATTGATTCTATCAGGAGGTTCAGATGAGGGTTTTCAGCAGGTCCATTCTGGCAGTGGCGGTCGTGTGTCTGTTTTTTTCCGTCGTCCCGTATGCAACCGGTGCGGAAACGGAAGGATACGCATCGGTGGATTATTTCAGCAACTACATGTGGCGCGGACAGAAGTTGAGCGAGGAGTCGGTGCTTCAGCCGTCCATCGGGATTTACTACAATGGTTTCGGTGCAAATCTGTGGGCAAACTATGATTTCGATACGGAAGAACACAATGAAACCGACCTGACCCTGAGCTACGGTACGACAAACGATAAATTCTCCACGGAAATCGGGTATGTCTACTACGGGCTCGACGGGTATGAAGATACGCAGGAAACCTACATCTCGTTCAGCTATGATGTGGTGCTGAATCCTTCGATGACCTTCTACTATGATTTCGACCAGGGCGACGGCGGATTTCTTGAGATGTCCATCGGCCATTCCATACCGCTGACCAAAGATGTTTTTCTGAATCTCGGTGCAATGGCAACGGTAAACTTCGACAATGAAGTAATGGGCCTCGATGAAGACGGGGATCCCATTACGGATTTTTACAACGGTCAGATCAGTGCATCCATTCCCATTGCGCTCCATGAACATTTTACCATCGAGCCGGTCATCGCCTACAGCTTTCCCCTGAGCAGTGACGCGGAAGACGCCATCGAGGCCGCCAGTTTCGACGGCGACAGCGAGGTGCTCTACGGCGGGATCAATCTTTCCCTGAGTTTCTGATATTGTTCCCCATCCGGTGAAACCGGCGGCAGGTATGACTGCCGCCGGAGTATTTATGAGACTTCATCTTTTTCCTCTCCGCTTTTATTTCCCTGCATTCTTCAGCGCTTCAACTCCCTGATATTCTTTTTCTGCGGTATCTGCACAGTCTCCCGTAATGTACTCGGCTGAGTAAAATGGGGTAAACCCTTTATTTATTACCGCAGGAGCCGGAAGTATTATAGGTTCCACTGCGGGAGTCTGTTCCTGTCATAATCCCGGCTCCCCCGGAATGCTGCTCCTGAGTTCAGGAGAAAGTACTTCATACAGTCAACTATTTGATTGCCAAACTCATCGGAAGGTGAGGACGGAAAGCCACGGGTCCTGCCAGGGACAGCCGGGTTGCCTGGAGGATGAGGAAAATGAAAAAACTTGCATTCATCTGGCTTTGGGCGGGATTGTTTCTTCTTTGTGGAAGTACGGCAGTGTCGGGACAGGCTGCCGCGCCTTCGATTACCCGGTCGGTTGCGCCGGTGGATATCAACATTGCCGGCAGCGGAGAAAACGAGGAAACGACCATTACGATTGAAATTACCGGTGCGGGAGATGAATGGACCAAAACGGTTCGACTGGATGTGGTCTTTGCCCTGGACAGTTCCGGAAGCATGATTTCCAATGATCCCAATAATCTTCGTCTCTTTGCCGCGAACCTGTTTGTGGATATGATGGATTTTCAGGTGGACCAGGCAGGTGTTGTGAGCTGGGATTCCGATATTGATTTTACCCTGCCGCTGACCGATGATATCAATCAGATCAAAAACGCCATCAACTCTGTGAACAGGGACGGCAACACTAACCTCGATGCCGGTCTCCTGGCGGCGGTGCAGCTCCTGGATGAGCGGAAACAGGCGGATTCGGTCCGGGCGATCATTTTTCTGACGGATGGAGACGGACAGTATACACCTTCCACAGAAGCCGCTTCCCCGGTAGCGGAGGCTGCCGCAAAGGGATATACGATCTATTCCATCGGCCTCGATAATGCCGGTCTCGCCAATCTGACCGACATGGCCGCCGCAACCGGCGGTACCTTTTATGCTTCGCCTTCGCCTGAGCGTCTGATTACCATTTTCAATGAAATCTTTATCGACATCATTTCCACTTCAGTTCCCCATTTTGTGGATGTAAAGGAAGTGCTGCCTTCCTATCTGGTGGAGATCGGAAATTTCAGTATACCCCCGACCCGTATGAAGAGGGAAAACAAAGGCACTACCGTTTACTGGGAAGACATCGGATTTGCAGCGGACGGCAATGAAGATTTATCCGCAGACGAAACGGTGGTACTGTCCTACCGGGCAAAGAGCAGTCAGGAAGGTCAGCATCTGGATGTGGCGGTGAACGGTTCTTCTGTCATCGCCTACCGGGACAGTGCGGGCGGCAGTGAAAGCACGGCAGACATTCCCAATGGAAAAATCAATGTCAGCGCTGTGCAGGCCGGTAATCCCCCGGATGTATCCGGCGCCTTTCCGAATACCGACTGCCTCTGGCCGGTCAATCACGCCTTCAATGATGTGACCATTGAAGGCGTGACCGACAGCAGCGGCAATCCGGTTACGATCGAGATTACAGGCATTACGAGTGATGAGCCATCTTCATCGGCAAAGGGCGCCGGTGGCGGAAAACATGCGGCGGATGCAGAGGGCATCGGGACCGATACGGCAAGCCTGCGGGCGGAACGGGCCGGAACCGGAAACGGCCGTGTGTATGAGATCACCTTTCTTGCACAGGATGATGCCGGTCTCACGTCCGAGGGCAGGGTGACCGTCAATGTGCCGCCGAATCAGAAGAAAAAGACGTGCGACAGTATCGATGACGGTCAGATATATGATGCCACGATGATAGAATAACCATATCCGGCCGCACTGTCGGAGACGGTTTACCTGTCTTCCGGCGGAAGGATTGCAAAAGGGGAGAGGCTGCGGAGCCTTTCCCCTTTTTGCGTAGTGCCGGTGAAATCGGGCAATGACGTTCTACTTTGAAATTGATTTTTTGATCCGTTCGCTTTACACTCGATCAGAACCGGGATCGTTTGACGGGAACTCAGCAAAAGGATGGACACATGCGGAAACGGACAGACGGTAGGAACAGGCTGGTGCTCTTCGGGTTGATGATGATACTGCTGCTGATTGCCGGATGCGGATCGGAAGGCGAATTTGAAGGTAACATCGATGGAACCCCATCCCCTCCGCCGACGCCGGATCTCACCTTCACCAGCGCGGATATTCCCCTGCCTCCCTTCCAGGCCAGCGGTGTGGTGGACTTTGAAATTACCCACACCGGAAACTGCACATATGAGTTTGATCTGCTCTTTTTTCAGAACCAGCTCCCGTTCGCTTTTCTGGCACGGGGAAGCGGAGATTTTTCCGGTGAAGTGACCGTCAGTCTGGCGAGCATGGATTATATACTCGATGTAAACACCGCCTGTCCCTGGACAGTCGATATATATGGTGATGTGGTTGCCTATGCGCCGCCGAACCGGAATCCCATCACCGGTGACTGTAACTGTGAGGGATGCTGTCCCGGTCTGGGCGGTGTGATCTGTGTGGACGGCGAAACGTTCTGCGCGGATGGCAGCTTTCTGCCGGAATCCTGTGTCATTCAGGGATGTACAGCCTTCGGCTGTCCGGGCTGCTTTTAACTCTCCTGTACGGTTCTCTTCTCAGTCGTTTAACCGGTTTTCCCGGTCTTTGTTTTCTCCGCAATCATGATTATCTTTCCCCCATAAGCGAATCCATCAGCCGGAAGCCCGTCTTCCGGCTGCGTCATCCAGAGAGGAAGGGTATTATGCCTCACAGAAACCGTATTGTAACGGGTCCGGAGCGGTGGACTTCAGGCAGACATACCGACCGGCAGAGGCTTCTGCTGTTTGCCGTTCTGCTGATGCTGCCGTTACTGGCCGCGTGCAACAATACCCAGGAAAACATGACACAAAGGAGTGATCCCATGTACGAGGGAGATAAACAGATCAACACGGAAATCACCATTCCCCCCATCGATGCGGCTGCCCCGGCGCAGACGGAAACCGCCACCTTCGCAATGGGCTGATTCTGGGGCCCTGACTCCCGGTTCGGGAGTGAAGAAGGCGTTGTCCGCACCCGTGTCGGCTATACGGGCGGCACAAAGGAAAACCCGACATATCACAGTCTGGGGAATCATACCGAAACCATCGAGATCGACTATGACCCGGAGAAGATCACCTATGAAGACCTGCTGAATATTTTCTGGCAGGAACATGACCCGACCCGCCCGGCCTGGTCACGCCAGTACATGTCGGCGATTTTCTACCAAAATGATGAACAGAAACGCCTGGCGGAGAAGACGATGGCCGAAGCCGGAAAGCGTCTGGGCGAGAAGATTCATACGGAAATTCTTCCGGCGGAGACATTTTATCTGGCTGAGGATTATCACCAGAAGTACATGCTCAGGCGGGACCGGTCGCTGATGCGGGACTTCACCCGGATGTACCCGAAGGTCAGAGACTTTATCAATTCCACCGCCGCCGCACGGCTCAACGGCCTTCTGGGCGGACACCCGCTGCCGGAATCACTCCGGACGAATCCTG
>JBEPXL010000346.1:0-4522 GCA_041641935.1 Desulfobacteraceae bacterium
GTCCCTGCTCCTGAACGCCGATCTGGCCCTTCGCGGGACATTGAAGCAGTCGGCGGTCACCGGAGAGATTGTCCTGCTGGAAGGGGAATACTACAAGGATGTAAAGCTCAACCTGCTGCAGAAGGTAAGCCGGATCGGCCAGAGAAAACGGGATGTCAAGCCGGAATCAACCGAACCCGCATCACCGGTTCTGGAGAATATGCGGCTGGACATCACCGTCATTCCCCGGAACTCCTTTGTGGTGGATAACAACATCGCCCTGCTGATGGTCAAACCCGACCTCCGGATTCACGGGACAGCAGCACAGCCGCTGGTGAACGGCCGGGCCGAGGTGGTATCGGGCAGCATTCATTACCAGCAGAAGGAGTTTGATGTCCGCAAAGGGGTCATCGATTTTCTGAATCCCTACCGGATTGAACCGACCATCGATATCCGGGCCGTAACCGATATCCGGCAGTGGACGATCATACTCGACATCTCCGGCACGCCCGACAATCTCAAGCTGGAACTCAGTTCCGATCCGTCTGAAGAGGACGCCGATATCCTTTCGCTGCTGACTCTCGGCAAAACACTTGGGGAACTGGCCGAGCGGGAAGGGGGTGGAACCGGGCTCAGGCCGGAGCAGATTCTGGCCGACATGGTGGCCAAAACCCTTCAGGAGAACGTCAAAAAGGCGACCGGGCTCGATATTGTGGAATTCAAGTACCGCCAGCAGGATTCCGAAGAAGAGTCGGATGAGGTCAAGGTGACGCTGGGCAAGGAACTGTCCCGGCGGCTGACGGTCAAGTACGGGATGGAAAAAAAGAGCGGCGAAGTGGTGCAGAGTGCCACCACAGAGTACAAGTTTCTGGAGAATCTGCTGTTCAAGGCATATCAGGATACCCAGGGAGATTTCGGCGGAGAGCTGCAGTTCAGAATCGAGTTCCGTTAACGAAAAGGACAAGTGATGCGAAGGCGTGTACGCTGGTGGAGTTGTGCAGGACTGCTATTGCTGATGGCCGCAGCCGGTCTTCTGTTTCCGGGGCTGACGGCGTCCCAGGACAATGAACAGACGGTATCGGACATCCGCATCGAGATTACCGAGCAGCGCGGGGATGAAACGCCCTGGGCCGAACTGGCCCGGGATCTGATTTTTCTGCAGCCGGGCGAGCCGTTTTCCCTCCGGAAACTGCAGGATTCCATTGAAGCGCTCAAGGTGTCCAACCTGTTCCGGGAGATCGAGATTCCGGACCCGGACTGGGATCAGCCCGCCATCACGCTGACATTCCGGCTGACGCCGTACCCCCGGATCAAGAATATTCTGATCGAGGATTCCTTCCCCCTTCTGGAACGGGAGGTGCTCAATGTCATGACCCTTTATACCGGGGATGCCTTCAATGAAAAGAAACTCGAAGAACAGAAACAGTATATCCGCCAGCTGTACCAGAAGGAAGGCTACATCGATCCGGCGGTTTCCCTGACCGCCGAAACCGATCCGGCGGACGGGAACGTGATTCTCCATGTCGATGTGGACAAGGGGCCGTATTACAGCGTCAAATCCATCCGGCTCGAAGGAAATGACGCCTTTGCGGCAGCCCGGATCAAGCCCCGGCTCGAAACCTGGCAGGCATCGGTACTCCCCGGTGAAATGTCCCGGCTGAACCAGGATGATATTGATGAGGACATTGAAACCCTTCTCGAATATTACCGGGGCAAGGAGTTCGCCGAGGTGGAGATATCGGCGGATGTGGAAAAAGATCCGGAAAACCGGTCCGCCGTGGTGGTTTTTACCGTCGGCGAAGGTCCCCGCTATGATCTGGAACTGGTCGGGAATGAAGAATTCTGGCGCTTTACCCTCAAGCGAAAGATGGTTCTGTTCAAGGAAGGCAACCGGAACGGGCTCGGCCTGCGGAAGAGCATCCGGAATATTGAAAATCTGTATCAGGAGGAAGGGTATCTCGATGTGGCGGTCGAGACAGAGGAGGAGATGGATGCGGAAGGGGATGTTCCGGTAAAGCACCTCCGGCTGGTCATCAAGGAAGGGCCGCGCTCTCTTGTCAAATCGGTTGCCGTTTCCGGTAACCGGGCGTTTGACGAGGAAAAGATCCGGGAGCAGATGCTGACCGCACCGCCGGGCCTGATCCGCGACGGGGAGTTTGTGCCGGAGACGCTGGAAAACGATGTCCAGGCCATCAAAACCCTCTATCTGCAGAGGGGATACCGGGAGACAGAGGTGAATACATCGGTGGAACCTGTACCGCCGTCTCCGGAAGATGAAAGAAGAAAAGTCGCTGTGGCTGTTGAAATCGCGGAAGGTCCGCAGACCCTTGTGTCCTCGGTCCGTTTTGAAGGGCTGACGGTGCTGACGGAAGAGGAGGCGGCCGAAACCGCCGCCCTGGAACCCGGTGAACCCTTCCGCCCGTTCATGGTCCAGAGCGATGAAGAGGTGCTGGCTTCCCGGATCTCCGAACGGGGATATCCCTATGTCAAGGTGGCGGGAAACGTGGAACTGAGGGAAGATGGAACTGAAGCGGCGGTTACCTACCGGATCGATGAAGGAAAATATGTGGAAATGGGCGAGACCTACATCACCGGTGACTTCCGGACGAAACGGCGGGTCTTTCTGCAGGAGATGGAAATCGAGGAAGGAGAACCCTTTTCGCTCCGGGAGATGCTGGAAAGCCAGCGGAATATCCGGGATATCAATGCCATCGATTCGGTCCAGTTCAAGACCATCGGCCTCAAGGAGCAGGCCGATGAAGTGACCCTTCTGGTCAATGTGGAAGAAAAGAAACCCTATTTTTTTGAACTGGGCATCGGATACGACACCTGGCGCCATCTCTATGCCAATACACGGATCGGGGACCGGAATGTCTTCGGTCTCAACAAGGAAGTCTGGGCCGGGCTGGAGGTGAGCCAGATCGGCTACCGGGCCGAGCTCGGTCTGATCGACCCCCGGTTCCTGACCACGGAGATCGGGGCCAGCGCCACGCTGTTCGCCGAAGAGATCGAGGAATTCAATCAGGATTTCGGCATCCGGTCGTACGGAGCCTCGGTCGGCTTTTATCGCAGTCTGCTCCGGAACCTGGACGCCAACCTCAATTTCCGCTATGAATTCCGGGAGCAGTACCGCACCGATGATTCTCCCATTCCTCCGGACGAGGCGGAAAAATATGATCCCCGGAGCATTCTGGTCACTACGCCGTCATTGATCTACGATTCCACCGATTCCCCTGTCCGGCCGACGGAAGGGATCTATTCCGCCTTTTCGGTCGGGATCTCCACCGGACTGCAGAACTCCCTGGACAATTTTTTCAAGTACCGGCTGGAAGCCCGGTACTATTACACACCCATCGAACGGCTGACGTTCGCCCTGCGGGGACGGTACGGCTTTATCGACCCCTTCAGTTCCGAAAGCAACATTCCCGAGGACCAGCTTTTCTATCTGGGAGGAACCTCTGATGTGCGGGGGTTTGAGGAGAACCGGCTCCGGTTTGATGCCTCCGGCGATTCGGTGGGCGGGCGGACCGCCATCCTCGGCAGTCTTGAGGCCCGGTATGACCTGGGCCTCGATTTTGAACTGGCGACCTTTTATGATATCGGCACCATCCGGGATCCGCTCACCGATGCGGGAAGTGATGATTTCCGTTCCACGGTCGGCCTGGGCCTCCGGTATCTCACTCCCATCGGACCGGTGGGGCTGCTGTACGGCTGGAAACTGGATCCGATGGACGGGGAAAGTTCAGGAGAACTTCATTTTTCCATCGGTTATACATTCTGACGCCGGGACATCTGCCGGTGATACTGTTCCAGCCGTTCGACACTCTCCTCGACCGCTTCCGGGGCGATATGGTGCACCTCTTTTTTGCGGCCGATTCCGTCGGGAAGGGTAATCGTCAGCTGCCCCCCCAGGTGTTCCCGAAAAGCTTCCAGGCCGCCCAGAATATCCAGTCTGCCGCCGGTCTGGCGGGCAAGACGTTCATCCCAGACCGGCAGACCCGCAGCAACGAATCCATCCAGAATCCGGTCCAGCTCTTCGGAGCGAAGCAGTCCCAGCTTCATGGCGATACAGGCGTCCAGGCAGATGCCGACCGCGACCGCCTGACCGTGGCCGATCTCGTACCCCGTAAGGGTTTCCAGTTGATGGGCGGCCCAGTGGCCGAAGTCGAGGGGACGAGCCGAGCCGAACTCGAAGGGATCACCGCTGGTTCCGATATGCGCCAGATGGAGGGCTGCGCACCGGTAGACCAGGGTTTCCATGGCATTCAGGTTGCGGGACCGGAATGACCGGGCATGGTTGATCAGGTAGTCGAAAAATTCGGCGTCCTTGATCAGGGCGACTTTAAAGGCTTCGGAAACGCCGCCGATCCACTGGTCAAAATCGAGGGTCGTAAGAAAATGGCTGTCATTCAAAACGGCGAACGGGGGGGCAAAGGTGCCGATAAAATTCTTCTGCCCCTGTGCATTGATACCGTTCTTGACGCCGATACCGGCATCATTCTGGGCCAGGGTGGTGGTCGGAACACGGACCATGCGGAGCCCC
>JBEPXL010000347.1:0-4518 GCA_041641935.1 Desulfobacteraceae bacterium
AGGAGACCCCCAGCAGGGCCGCGCCCAGGATGAACAGCAGGATCTGGTACTTGAGGTGCTGGATTCCGGGAGGCGGCGGACTGTCCGGTTTCTTCCGGAGAGCGGAACGATGATGGCGTCGTGACGCCTGATCCTCCGAAGACTTCCGCGCCTTACGGGATTTTCCTGTGGAAGACCGCCCCCGGATGAGCCGGTCACTGATATCGATGGTGATGCCCATGGGGCAGACCATGCCGCAGAAAAATCGGCCCAGCACCAGGGTCAGGGCAAGGATCAGGACGGCCGGCCAGAGCAGGGAAATGACCGCACGGGCGCTCAGCCAGGTTCCGGTCATGACCATCGGGTCCATGCGCAGGAACAGATCCACCGGAACCGGTGATACCAGCGGAAAGGCGGCCAGCCAGAGAAGAATGAGAAAGAGCGTCAGGCTGAAAAACTGAACAATTCTTTGAAAGGTCATTGATGTACGAGCATTTATGAGCCGACGGCGGTATATCCGTGCCGCTGTGCGATTTTCTCCAGCATCTGGGTCAGTCCGGCGCCCAGGGAAAAAAGGGAACCGATGTCGAGATTCCGGTCGGCGGTTGCATCAAAGTAGACATTGAGGCTGGAATCCAGCCCCTCTTCCGGCATCCAGTAACAGATCATCAGCGGCAGAAGGGGCAGCGGGTGCAGCACCACGGAGATGTCCGACGCGAACTGCTCCTCCACCTGTTTTCCGCTGAAGATGTGGACCATGTCATCAAACAGTTCCGTGTAGACATCGGCAATCCGTTTCATGGCCTCTTCGCACCGCTTCTGAAACAGGGGATACCGCTCGGCGCCGTCTTTCAGTTCCCGGAAGGAAACCCACCGGCCCGCCGGTTTTACCCCTTCTCCGTACAGCACATGGCTGAGAAAGGGAACGGCGACCCAGGGATTGACATGGATTTCGGCAAAGAGCTTTCCGTTCTGATCCACACTGAAATCCTTGCCCAGCACCTTGAGGATCAGTCTGCCGTTTGCAAACCGGCCCCCGACCCGCTCGGCGGCTTCGGCCAGATCGGTTTCCGCCGCCTCTTTCCTGAGGACTTCGAGGTAGTCATCCCGGTTCTCCTCGATGTCGTTCCCGCCGCCGCCTTCCCCGGAATACCGTTCAATGACCTCCCGGTCCAGCTTTGAGCAGTCCTCGATCTTCCGCTGTCCCTTGTAGACGGCCCCGGCAAAGGCGAGGCAGGTCTTTTCACCGCATTCCCTGCAGTTGGACTTGTCGAGCAACTGAAAAATTTCCATTGCATTTTTCGGTTGCGCCATTCCCTTTCCTCCTGTCTGTTTGATGGATTGAAAATTATGCTTTCGTCCGCTTCACCTGAAGGTTTTCCACATCCATTCTGCCCAGCCCCCGTTCATGGGCGATGCGGATATGCTTCACCTGACGGGGTTCAAACTTCCGGCCGTACCATTCGAACATCGATACCGCCTGTGCATCGGCTGCGACCATGTCCGGCGATGCAATGACCACGTCCGGATTGAGAACCTTGCCCGGCCCCGACGGCCCGTTGGTGGACAGAACCCGGGTGGCATCCACCACCACAAGCTGGGGATCGAGCAGACTCGCCAGATCCACGATGGAGGTATGGAGATCGTACCGGCTGTGCATGACGCCCCGGTTCCAGATCAGCCCCATCATTCCCTTCATGGAAAGACTGACACCGGCGCTGCCGTGGGACTTGGCCACCGGCACGGCTATCAGCACATCGGCGTCCACCACATCCCGCATCACATCGGTCTGCCGCATCTGGTCGCCTTTGGGGACGGGAACCTCCGTAAAAAACCGCCGCTGGTTCAGGCCGTGGACGATGTCGTCATCAAAGACCGAACAGGCCTGTTTCACGCCTTCGATACAGAGTTCCGGCCCCCGGAGCGGATGATCCAGCACCCGGACCCGGTCCGCCTCTGCCTCTTTGCACATGGCGACGATTTCCCGGACCACCTCCGGATGGGTATTGGACGCCCGTTCCACGTCGCTGGAAAAACTCATGTTGGGCTTGATGACCACTTTGTTGCCGGGTTTCACGAACCGGCTCATGCCGCCGATCATCTCCACCGCCTTCCGGGTGGCCGCGGCCGGATCACCTTCGGCAATGGCCACATCGGGCCACTGGGCCGCCCACAGCGCTTTCGGCAGGGAAAGGGTGGCGGCGCTTCCGGCCATCAGCAGCGCCCCGGCGGCCTGCTGTTTCAGAAACTCCCTCCGGCTGACGGGATTGATCTGTGCCATCGATTTCAGGAATGCGCGTACGTTCATCGGAAAAACCTCCTTGTCTGATGCTGGATAACAACAGAAATTTCAGACACGATGACAGTCAGAATCAGAACCGGCGGAAGAAAATAGAGCAACTGTACCCCATCCTGCCCCCCGGATGCACCGTCCCGGCCGGAAGCCGAAATAAAACAACCCAGGGAGACATAGGTATGGATGTCATCATCGTCCTCAAATGGATCATCATCGCAATCATCCTCGCCATCCACTTCCGGCGGGTGATCGTCAAAAAAATAGAAACCGGCGCCGGCGCAGCCTGCGATACCGGTACATCCGTAGAAATCATCGCTTGCAATGCCGTAGGCACAGATCTCGTACTCGCAGAATTCATCAAAAGTCAGTCGGGATTCCACGCAGCTGCTCTGATCCAGAGAAAAAATCAATGCACCGGATTCCAGATCGGCAAGGGGTTCCACGCGCAGCTCGATCCGTTCAAAGGTGAAATTGATCACCCGGTACTCGTGGGTCACATCCACGGCAAGTGCGGAGGAGCTGATCAGCAGCATCGCAACGGCAAGCCCCGCCGCTCCGGCTGTTGCTGATATCCCTATCCGGTCGCTTCTCATCAGAACCTTATCCTGTGTGCAACGCCTGATCAAAATCTTCGATCTATTGAATTTTTCATTTTTCAGCCTATGTTACAAATAACAGGGTAAGATAATCCTGGAAACGTGTCAATCGGGATTCATGGTTCCGGAGCGGGTTTGAAGGGAAACTCTCCATTTCTCCGAACCGGAAACAATACGGCAGATGCATACCTGTCATCTGTCCGTACATTGCAAACATTGCACAGATCAGAAGAGGCGGAAGAATTATGACACTTCAGTTTGAACCGATATCCATAGAGAAACAGGAACCATATCTGTCAAAACTGAACCAGAGCCACTGGCAGGCGTCGGATTACAGCTTTATCAATCTCTGGAGCTGGGGCCCGGAATATGGTCTCATGTGGGCCTGGGACGATGGTCTTGCCTGGCTTCAGCAGACAAAGGAAGATCCGGTGCTGTGGGCGCCTGTCGGTCCCTGGGAGGAAATTGACTGGAAAGAGCGGTTCGAAAAACACTTTGACAGCGTAACCCGCTTCGCACGGGTTCCGGAAGCCCTGCTGCAGCTGTGGCAGAAATATCTGGGGGACCGCCTGCAGGTGGATCAGTCCGAGGAGCACTGGGACTACCTTTACAATGTATCCGACCTGGTCAACCTGACCGGCAATGTCTACCACAGCAAGCAGAACCTGCTGAATCAGTTTACCCGGAAATACACCCATGATTATGTAGAACTGACCCCGGACCGGATTGAAATGGCGCTTGCCATGCAGGAGACCTGGTGTGAATGGCGGGAGTGCGAGGAGTTTCCGCCGCTGGCCGCCGAGAACCGGGCCATTGCAAGAGTGTTCAAGGACTGGAACAGACTGGAGAATACCACCGGCGGGGCCATCATGGTGGGTGGGGAAATGGCGGCCTTCTGTGTTGCCGAGGAGATCAGCCCGGAGACCATCCTGATCCATTTTGAAAAGGGGCTTCTGACCTACAAAGGCGTCTACCAGGCCATCAACCAGATGTTTCTGGCGGCCAACGGGGATTACAACCTGGTCAACCGGGAACAGGATCTGGGCAATGAAGGACTGCGACGGGCCAAGCAGTCCTACCACCCGGTCGATTATGTCCGGAAATATTCCGTCACCTATTTACCCTGACATCCCCCCTGAAAGGAGCTCCGACCATGCGCCGCCGCTTTGCCCAGCTCATATTCTTTCTGGCAATCATTATCGGTACAGTTCTGTTCTGGTACAATGAAGAGATGGTGGGGCCTTTCACCGAAGGGCGCGGTCTGGTGAATGAAGGAGAATACGGACGCGCCATCGGTGTGCTGGAGACGTATCTGGAAGAACATCCCCGCAGCCACCGCGCCAGCCGCGCCCTCTTTTTTATCGGAAAAGCCTATGTGGGCCTCGGGCAGATGGACAGGGCCAGGGGAACCTTTGAGTCGGTTCTCCAGGAATATCCCCGCTCCCTGGAGGCCCACAAAAGCCGCTATAAACTGGCGATGATCGCCCTGTGGGAGAACCGGTTCGATGATGCCCTGGCGGGATTTCAGATCCTGGCCGGTGATCCGGACGGTCCGCTGGCGCCGGAAGCCGGTGCCATGGCCGAATGGCTGACCCGGGGCGATCAGCAGACACCCCGGACACGGGGGCAGATCCTAAGTCTGCTGCC
>JBEPXL010000348.1:0-4504 GCA_041641935.1 Desulfobacteraceae bacterium
CCCTGAGGCATAGATGACAAAGAACTCTCCGAGTACGAAAAAGATATTCCGGATCGGATAATATTGGCGGAAAATTCGGAGCATAATTCAGATCTTCAGTTCTCGGGGCCGGTGTCCGGACGGTTTATTGTTTCCTTCTGACATATTTGCGGTACATGCGATAAGTGTACGAACTCATGTTCGTATCAAAGCGGTTCAGAACAACACCCAGAACATTTTCCTTTCCCAGCATATTGAGCAGTTCCCGGATATGCTCCTTGGAGGTGCGTCCATACTGAGCAACTACAATCACACCATCCATCTGTCTGGCGATCAGGCTCGTCTCCGCCACAATCTTCGGAGACGGAAGATCTACCAGTACATAACGGTCTTCATAGCGATCCTGCACCTCGCTCAAAAGTTCCGACATTTTTTTGGACGAAAGCAGTTCAGAAGCATTGGGCGGCGGGGTTCCCCCCGGCAGAATCGTCAGATTGCCGACTTCCGGGGGCCTGAGAAGAAGGGATGAAAGGGAAACATCATCATGCAGAAGATATTCCGTCAGTCCGGGAGCATCATCAAAGCCGAAAAGCTTGTGAACCGTCGGCAGATGAATGTCACAGTCAATCAGCAGCGTCTGCCGCTGGTCCACATTCTGGGCGATACTGATCGCGAGATTGGAGGCGACAAAGGATTTTCCCTCTCCAATCGCCGGACTGGTGACCGCAATCGACCGGGGCCGCTTCCCGGAAGCCGGAAACAGGAGCTTGGTCCGCAGGGACTTGAACTGCTCTACTTCATATTGATGGGGTTTGAGAATTGTCAAAAGTTTCTTACTCATCCAGATCGGCTCCTTTTCCCCCATCTTTTCTGGTCATATCGATCTATCACTGCTGTTTCGTCATCACCGTTTCGGATATACCGAAATCAAATATACCTGTTGACCAGTTCAAGCGCCCGGTCGACCCCGTTCAACGTCAGGTATGAAAATACGGAAACCAGTATGAACACCACCATCAGGGACAGGAGGCTCAGTACCTGATTCGTTTTATGACGGAACATATCACCTGAATCCGGAATATCGGGTATAGTCGCCAGTACCGGAACGCCCAGAAGCGGTTCTACATTCTGCGGAAGTTTCAAAGATGTGTCAAGAATATCCAGAAGAAAAATCAGTCCTCCGCCAATGACCAGACCGGCTGCCAGAGAAAATACAAAGAGTTTCCGCATGTCCGGCGATACCGGCCGCTGGGGCAGCTTGGCTCTGTCAATCACCCGGAATTTCTCGCCTTTCTGTTTCCGCTCCATGTTGACAGCGATATCCGATTCCAGTTTCCGGTCCAGCATGCTGGCGTAGGACCGCTGGATATTTTCATAGTTCCGCCGCAGGCTCATCAGATCCTGTTCTCTCCGCGGTGTCATCTCGACCCGCTGCTGATACTGCTGGATCTGGCTTTCCAGTCTCCCGATATCAAACTGATAGATCTGAATTTCTCTTCGCAGGCTGTCCTGCTGTGTCAGCAGATTCAGGCGGGTTTTATCGTACTCGGAAAGCCGTCCCCCTGCCGATGAACGGGGCAGGATCGCCGCCATTTGAATCCGGTCCGCATCATCGGACGCTTTGTTTTCTTCAGAAACCGCCCTGGCGGCTTCGCCGGCTTCCAGGGAGGCAATCATCTGCTTCAGGCGGATCACATCCGGATGACGTTCGGTGTACCGGAGCTGATAGGCATTGAGACGTTGCCGGAGCTGGTCCAGTTCCGACACCGGCTCATCTTCCGGTATTTCCGGCGACAGTGCCTGTCCGGCACTTCCGGCCTGGGTACGGGCGGCCGAGGCGACCATTTCCAGGTTGGACATCTGATTTTCCACCCCCGCAAGCCGGTTTTTCGCATCCCTCAGATTCTGCTGTTTTTCAATCAGCTGCGCCTGCAGTCTGTCCAGTGTCCGCAGATTGCTGGAGAGTTCTTCAGGCAGTTCCCCCATGTTCGCTCTGCGATAGTCCTTGATTTCCTCTTCAATTTTTTCCAGTCTCAACCGAAGGGTGGTGAGTTCATCATCCAGAAAGCTGTTGGTTTCGATGATTTCACTTTCCATCAGCTTTACACTCTCGTTAATGAAGGACTCGGCCAGCGTGTTGACGATGCTCATTACCTGTTCGGGATCTTCGCCCTTGTAGGTGATCTGGAATGCATCCACCCCCCGATGGGACTTGGTCACATCGACCGTGGTGCTGCTCCGCATTTCCCGCACCTTGTCCACCATGTAAAGCCCCCTGTACTTCGGATCAGCAAAGAGATTCAGCCTGTTGATAATCGCCTCCAGATTGGAATTGCTCAGAATCTCCTGCCGGATGGTATTGACCCGCTGCCGGACATCGTTGTTGACAATATTCGGCACATATTTGTCGGGTATACTTTTCGGCTCGACAATAATGAGCGTGTTTGCATTGTAGATTTTCGGCGAGGTAATGGCGATATAAAGCCCGACGATCAGGGAAAGGGTCAGGGGAATGATGAGAAACCAGCGTCTTTTCAGGACCAGTCTGACATAATAATCGATGTTAATCTTTTTTTTGGATTCATCTTCGAGATTGATCATAACGGCACCTCTTACTTCATGTTGGCGGGAAGTATGGCGTCCTGCATGGGGGACATCCACGAAAAGCCCGACTTGCTGCTATATAAACTCTCTTCCGGGAATTGTCATCAGATTTTGCAGAAAAAGCGAAAGAATCAGACCGTTCCGTATTTGTCATGGAGCAGAAAAGGGCCGGGGAAAAGAACTGAACCGTCAGCTTTCGATCCCCAGTTTGCTGAGGCGATACCGGAGAGACCGCAGATTGATTCCCAGAAGTTTGGCGGCTTTATTCTTTTTCCCGTCACTGACTTCAAGTGCTTTCTGAATAAAGGCACTCTCCACATCATTCATTACCTCATCCAGAGAGACCCCGTGGATTACCTTGTCCAGATCGAACATCTGCTGTTCCGCCTTGTCCTCCGTCCACCGCCGCTTGTGGACGGAAAGAGCAAGACTGTCCGGAAGAATGATATTGGTATTGCTCAGTGCGACACTTCGTTCCAGAAGATTTTCCAGTTCCCGTATATTGCCCGGAAAGTCATACTTCTTCAGAAGTTCAATGGCGTAGGAAGAAATCTTGGTAATATCCTTGCCCATTTCACGGGAGAATTTTTCAAGAAAATGCTGTACCAGAATGCGCAGATCCTCTTTCCGCTCCCGCAGCGGCGGCATCCTGATTTCGATGACATTCAGCCGGTAAAAGAGATCCTCCCGGAACCGCCCGGCGATCACCTCTTCTTCCAGGTTCCGGTTGGTCGCGGAGACGATCCGGACATCCACGGAAATATCTTCACTGCCGCCGACCGGTTTGAACTCCTTTCCCTGGACGGCCCGCAGCATCTTGACCTGAATACTGGTGCTGATTTCCCCGATCTCGTCCAGAAACAGCGTTCCGCCGTGGGCCTGTTCAAAAAGTCCTTTTTTATCGGAGGTCGCGCCGGTAAAGGAGCCTTTTTTGTGCCCGAAGAGTTCGCTTTCCATCAGGGTTTCCGGAATTCCGCCGCAGTTGACCGCCACAAAAGGCCTGTCCCTTCGATCGCTCTCCTGGTGAATGGACCGGGCGACCAGTTCCTTCCCTGTTCCGCTCTCTCCGGTAATCATCACATTGGTCTTGTTCCGGGCCACCTGCCGGACCATACCATAAATCCGAAGCATTTTCGGGCTGTTGCCGATGATCAGGCCGAAATGGAGGTTTTTCTTCAGATCATCGTCGATATGACGCTTCTCTTCCTCCAGGGTTTTCATCTCCAGGGCCTTGGCGATGGCCTGCTTCAGTTCGTTGTTGTCGAACGGCTTGGGCAGGTAGTCATAGGCGCCGTCATTCATGGCCTCAACGGCGGTCTCCGCCGTCGCATAGGCCGAGATCATAATCACGACCGTATCGGGTTTTTTCCGTTTCGCCGCCCGGAGTACGTCCAGCCCGGTCAGGTCCCCCAGACGAATGTCACAGAGAAGAAGGTCATAATCATTTTCCTCGATCATCGCGATCGCTTCCCGGCCGTTGGCGGCACAGGAAACACGGTAGCCTTCCCGGCTCAGCATGAACTCCAGAAACTCTCTCATGCTGAGTTCATCATCAACAACGAGTATGTGAGGTGCTTTTTCTGCCATAATCCGTCTGGTGAGCTTGCAGGATCACTGAATATGTGATCAGGATATTTGGTCAAACACGATCGTTCCACCGACGATGGTCATGACCGCCCTGCCGGTCATCTCCCAACCGTCAAAGGGGCAGTTCCGGCTCAGGGACTGAAAGCGCTCCGCGTGAATCGTATGCTGCCGGTCCGGATCGATGATGGTCAGGTCGGCGGGATTGCCTTCCCTGATCCGGTTGTCCATGCCGAGGATGCGCGCCGGATTCAGAGACATCTTTTCAATTAACTGCGCCAGTGTCAAGACCCCATCTGTCACCAGACGCAGTCCGACGGGAAGAGATGTTTCCAGT
>JBEPXL010000349.1:0-4503 GCA_041641935.1 Desulfobacteraceae bacterium
GCCGGGTGAGCCGCTTGTTCTGATCAGAAATTCCGCATCACCCGGACGCGGTTCTGTTACATTCCCAGATAATCCAGTTCAAACGGCCATGCCTCATGGCCGCCTTCGATGAACCAGACCCGGTTGTAACCGGCTGCGTTGAGAATCCGCTGGGCTTCGTAGCCCCGGAGGCTGATTTTGCAGAAGGGGAAAATATCCACATCGCCGGGGATTTCGCTGACCCGCTCCCGTAGTTCTCCCAGTGGAATGTGAATGATCTTGTCATAGGCCATCTTGAGCATCTTGTTCTCGTCCGGCTCCCGCACATCCAGGAGCACCACGTCGCCCCGGTCCATCCGTGCCTTGGCTTCGGCCGGGGAAATGGTCTGCGCGATACCGTCCATTTTATTGGACAGCACCTGGGCCGCCGCCGCAATGGGATCGATGGGCGGGCTGTAGGGCGGTGCGTAGGCCAGATCGATTTCGGCCAGATCATCCAGTGTTCCGCCGAAATAGATGGTGCTGGCCGCCACATCGAGTCGCTTGTCGCCCTGGCCCATGCCGGCCACCTGGACGCCCAGAACCTTCCGGTTCCGCTTCGAGGCGAGGATCTTGATCAGCAGATAGCGGGCGTCTTTCATATAGTGGGGTTTGTCCGGACCGCCCCAGATGACGGTCTCATAGGGAATTTTCAGTTTTTTCACCTGGGTTTCGGTCAGCCCCGTCCGCCCCAGGGTATAGTCGAATGCCTTGACGATGCCGGTTCCGGTGACACCGCTGAAAGAGATCGGCCTGGCGGCGATATGATTGGCAATGATCCGGCCCTGCTTGTTGGCGGTGGAACCGAGCGGCGCGTACATATACTGTCCCACGCCTTTGCCGGCATAATGATTGACGACACAGTCTCCTCCGGCGTAGATGTCCGGGTCCGAGGTCTGGCAGTATTCATTGATGACGATGCCCCGGTCACAGGCCAGCCCCGCATCACGGGCAAGCTGATCATTGGGGCGGGTTCCGACGGCGATAATCGCCAGATCGGCATCATAGGTATTCCGGTCCGTCTGCACGGAGGCGATCTTTTCTTCCGATTCATCACCGATGAGCGCGGTGACCCGCTCTCCCAGCACCACATCCAGGTCATTGTCATCCATGTGAATTTGAGCGTAGTCGGCCATGTCCTTGTCCAGCACGCCGGGGAGTATCTGGTTTTCCATCTCGATCATGGTGACGTTGAGCCCTTTGTAGATCAACGCTTCAGCCATTTCGATACCGATGAACCCGGCGCCCACCAGCACCGCATTTTCCAGCCCCTGGGCTTTGATCTCCTTTACCAGTGTATCGGCATGATCCGGATGGGTCATGAACCAGATGTTTTTCAGATACGTTCCCGGAATCGGCGGACGGAAGGGATGTCCTCCCGTGGCCAGCACCAGTTTGTCGTATGGCAGGTCCATCTCCTCTTTGGTGTCGAGAAGCCTCACCCGGACGGTTTTACCGGCCCGGTCGATGGCGATGGCCTCGGTTCTGTTCATGACCCGGAAGCCTTTGGTCCGTCTGAAGAACTCAGGGGTCCGGGGCAGGCCGACCTGGGTATGGGTAAGGGCGTGGATATTGGAAAAGACACCTTCCACGTAGTACGGTAATCCACAGGCTCCATAGGAGACAATCTCTCCCTTGTCGATCATGGTGATTTCCGCATCCGGCATCAGGCGTCTCAGCCTCGCGCCGGTCTTGGGACCACAGGCGACGCCGCCGATAATCAGTACGCGCAACGGGGTAGTCATGGAAGTACGTTCCTTTCGTTTTAATAGGGTCATACCGGACTGGTTCCGGCGTGTAAAAACTGTGCCTTCTCTCTTTTTGGAAAACATACCGTCCGAAGCGGGGGGTTGTCAAATGCCAAAATGATTCAGTAATGATTTGCTCCCTCTCCGCGTCATGGTTGATTTTTCACGGAGATGATACGCAGGATCAGGTTGTATGACGAATCCTGAAAACACGCGCTTTGTCCCGTATGTGGACGCTGACGGCAGCGTTTTTTATCGGGAAATTCTCTTCTAATTACTTTTTCTTTTCTTCTGAGGCAGATTTATGTTATGGTTTTTTCAGGAAAAAGCCAATCAATCCTTGAAAAATTATATCTCATCCAAGCCTGCAGACATACAGAAGTTGTCCGTCCGCACATCAGGGCCACAAGAGAATGCTGTTCCTGCGCCGATGACGGAGCACAACGGGACGGGTTGCTTCTGCATATCTGCAGTAATCCTAACGACTTTCAGAAGGTGTTTGTCACAGGCCAGGGGGAGGAATGCATTTCCCTCCGGCAGACATCGAAGACCGGTGACGCAGTGACAGACTTTTCTGCAAGTCAACCCCTGCAAAGGAGACGTGCCATGAAGCATAAGAAAATGTTCTTGCTGGTTGCCACTTTCTGCCTGATCGCTTTTTCATCCGCACCGGCCCAGGAACCCATCGTTATCGGATTGTCCGCGCCCATGACCGGACAGTACAGCGGCTACGGAGAGACGTTCAGGAATGCAATCGACATTGCATTTGACGATATCAACGACAAAGGAGGCGTCCGGGGAAGAAAGCTCCAGCTCAGGGTCGGAGACAGCGAAGGACTGCCGACCCGTGCCAAACGGGTGGCGAGAGAATTTGGAAGGGATGCCGGTATTCTGGCGGTCATCGGGGATTTCACCAGCAGCTGTTCCATGGCCGCCCGTCCGATATACCAGCGAAATAATCTGGTGCAGCTTTCTCCGACCGCCTCGCACCCGGCCTATGCCCTGGGAAGTCCCTACAGCTTCGGCATTGTGGGAACCCAGGACAGTGAAAGCATTTTCATGGCCCGGGCCGCAGTGGAAACCCTTGAGAAAAAAAAGATTGCCGTCGTCTATATCAACAATGACTGGGGGGTTGCCGCCCAGAAATTTTTTGTTGAAGAAGCCCGGCGGCTGGGGGCTGAGGTTGTGGCGGCAGAGCCATACCTTGAGCAGGAGACGGATTTCAGCAATATCATGAACAGGATTCGCGATGCGGAACCGGAACTGCTCTATATCTGCTCCATGTATCAGGATGGTGTGGCACTGATGAAACAGAAACAGGAAATGGGATGGGACAACCTGACCGTTGTCGGTCCCAGTTCTCTCCATTCTCCCAAACTGCTGGAAATGGGGGGAGATGCCGTGAACGGTCTCATCCTCGGCACCAAATTCTTTGCAGGCAATCCGAAACCCGGTGTACAGCAGTTTGTGGATACCTACCGGCAGCGGTACAGCCAGACCCCGGACCAGTTTGCGGCCCTTGCCTATGATTCCGCAGTTCTTCTGGCGGGAGCCATTGAAAAAGCCGGTACCGACCGGACAGCGGTCCGGGATGCCCTGGCGAGTCTGGAAGCCTTTTCAGGGGTTACCGGAGATGCGGAGTTCAGAGAGTACGGAGATGCAAGACGATCAGCGACCCTGCTGCAGGTAAAAGACGGACAGTTCATCCTCTATACTGCCGGATAACCACCAGACCGGTTCTGTTATTCCGGATCACGCAGACATGATGAGAAAGAAAGAGAGGATGGTATGCTTCGAAAAAAACACTGGAAAATCTCCACCAGACTGCTTCTGATCAATCTGTTTGCGATTCTGCTTGTCGGCGCAATACTGGTAATGGTTTCAAACCTTTACCGCCAGATCCGGGAGATCACCACAGAAACCATTCAGGTGGATGTCGCACGGCTGATTGACAATTCGCAGATGGGCCATGAACTGGCGGCGGTATTTGGAGAACTTGCCACCAATATGTTCTATGGAAAAGAGGAACTGGTCCGGGGGCGGCTCAACAGTTTCAGGGAATCCATCGAAGCACAGGATTCAACCCATATCGGTCAGGAACTGCAGGGCCTGCTGAACCGGTTCATCGAGCAGCTCTCCCTGCTGCTCGACCGGTCCAGCAGGATTGACGCCGTCTTTCGGCAGATGAAGGAGATTGAACGGGAATTCCTGTATCAGCTGGGTACGCTTCAGGATATTATTGAAGAACATGTGGAGATGACGGAGGAAGATGATCCGGTCATGCATCACCTCACCCAGTTGCGGGCCATGAGTACCCGTTTCCGGGAAACCTTTTTCAACATCTCCCTTCAGATTCAGGAACTGCGGCGGCAGGAACTTGCCACTGTAGCACAGGAGGATGAAAAAGAGGGCAAACCGCCGGTATTCAAGGCGCTGGAGTATTTTCATCTGGAACTCCAGACACTGGTATCCTCCGATCCGGAAATCAGTGAGCAGGGAAACAGAATCATTGCTGTCATTGAAACCTATCGCGCCGGACTGGATGAGTACTGGGACGCCCTGAATACCTTTCAGGAAAATTTTGAGGCAGTTCAGCAGACAGAAGAAGCGGTCATGGCCTATCTGCGGAACACCATTCAGCAGACGACGGAAAAAACCGAACAGGGACAGCAGAATATAGCCTCCCGGATGTCATGGTCCCAGAAAATGAATGTCCTCCTGTTTGTGGGGATCATGG
>JBEPXL010000350.1:0-4502 GCA_041641935.1 Desulfobacteraceae bacterium
ACGCTCCGGGAAAATCTTTACAAGATCGATTACTTTATGTCCGAAGCCGATACCCTGCTTGCCAAGTCCCGCATCCGGGTGAATATCGGAACCCATGACGCCTACGGAATCGATACCGTCAGAAATCCCCTCTGGTCGGTCTACTGGCATGTGGACCGCCACGAAGCCGTGGTCCGGCGTCTGCGTGAAATCGGATTCAAGACAGGAGATACTGTCAGTATTGAAATCGACCCAGATGAAAAACCGACCCTCCGCCGGCTGTAGACACCCTTCCGGACGTCCCGCGGCCCTTCTCATCTGTGCGTTCGCGGTTGTTTTTTTGCTTTGTTTCAGTTTTCCTTCCCCGGCACGGGCCTCTCACAAAAATGTCCTGATTCTTCACTCCTACCACAGAGGACTTTCCTGGACCGATGATATCGATCAGGGCATCCGTTCGGTTCTGAATACCGATGCCCCCCACATGGATATCCGGACCGAATATATGGACAGCAAGCATCTGTTTGATGCGGCCTATCTGGAGCAGCTCCGGGAAATCTATGCCTATAAATTCCGCCGGCAGCGGTTTGATGTGATCCTCTGCTCCGACAACAATGCCCTCAATTTTCTGCTCCGCACCCGGGATTCCCTCTTTCCGGGTGTGCCGGTCGTCTTCTGCGGCATCAACAGTTTCCAGCCGTCCCTGCTCAAAGGCCACCAGGGCTGCACCGGCACAACCGAGGCCGTCGATATTCGGGAGACGCTGGACCTAGCCCTCAGACTCCACCCCGGAACCCGGTTTGTGGTCACCTATGGCGATGCCTCTCCCACCTACTTCCTCAACAGGAGCATTCTCGAACAGGTCATGCCGGCCCATTCGTCCCTCACGTTTCTGTTCAAAGACAATTTCACCACGGAAGCGATCAGGGCCGATGTACCGAATCTGCCCCCGGAGAGTATTGTTCTGCTCATGTCCACCCTGCGGGACGCACAGGGAAACCTGATTTCCTTCGAAGATTCCGCACGACTGGTTTCCGAAGCCGCACCGGTTCCGGTGTACGGCTTCTGGGATTTTTTCCTCGGCCACGGCATTGTCGGGGGAAAGCTCGTCAACGGGTTTTCCCAGGGGACGGCGGCGGCGGAGATGGCCCTCCGGGTTCTGCACGGAACCCATGTGGCATCCATACCCATTGTGATGGAAAGCCCCAACCGGTATATGTTCGACTACCGGCAGCTCGCCCGGTTCCATGTTCCGCTGTCCGCCCTTCCGCCGGAGAGCGTGGTGATGCACCGGCCCGACTCTCTCTATGCCCGGTACCGCAGGGTGTTTCAGGGTATTGCGGTGAGTATCCTCATGCTGCTGGTCGTGATTGTGATGCTGTCGATCAACATCCGCCACCGGAAACGCTCCCAGGCCGCCCTCAGAATCGCCGAAGAAAAATACCGCTCCCTCATCGACAACTCCTTCCACGGCATTTCCCTGCTCCAGGGCATTCCGCCCCGCTTTGTCTTTGTGAACCCGGCCATGACCGAGATCTTCGGCTATTCGCCGGAAGAGATTCTCTCCTTCTCTCCGGATGAAATATGGCAGATGACCCATCCCGAAGACCGGGAAATGGTTTCCGGCCGCCTGAACAGACGGCTGAAAGGGGAAGGGACGCCGCCGCCATCGCGGTATGCCTTCCGCATTGTCCGCAAGGATGGAACCATACGATGGGTGGAGGTGTCCGCCAGCCGTCTGGAGGGATTCGATCTTCCCACGACCCAGGCCCTCTACGTGGATATTACGGAACGGGTCACTGCCGAAAAGGCGCTCCGGGAAAAGGAAGCAAAGTTCCGGTATCTCTTCGACATGTCCCCCCAGGCCATCTCCCTGACCGAACTGGAAACGGGACGGATCCTGGATGTGAATGACGAGTACTGCCGGAGCGCCGGGTATTCCCGTGAAGAACTGACCGCACAGACCGTAACGGATATCGGCCTGTTTTCGGTGGCGGAGCGCAACCTCATGCTCCGGAAACTGCAGGCGGAAGGAGAAATCCGGGGAAAGGAATATGTCTTTACCGTCAGCGGCGGCAGAAAAGTCAGCGGAATAATGTTTGCCAGAGAAATCGACCTCGACAGCACCCGCTGTCTTCTTTCTCTGTTCATCGATATGACCGAACAGCACCGGATTCAGCGGGAAAGAGAAGAACTCCGCCGGCAGCTCGACCGGTCCAGAAAAATGGAAGCCCTGGGACTGCTGGCCGGCGGCGTGGCCCATGACCTGAACAACATCCTCTCGGGGATCGTCAGCTATCCGGAACTGCTTCTGATGAATGAAAATCTCCCGGAAAGAGACCGGAAGGCCATCCGGACGATCCGGGATGCGGGACTGCGGGCCGCCGCGGTGGTCAACGACATGCTCACCGTGACCCGGGGGGTGGCGTGCAGCAAGGAACCGCTGAACCTCAACGAACTGATCAAAGACTATCTTGCCTCACCGGAATTCCGGGATATGGAAAAGCGGTATCCCCACGTCAGCATCATCACCGACCTGGACCGGAACCTTTTCCCCGTCAGCGGATCGGACATTCATCTGCGAAAGACACTGATGAACCTGATGCTCAATGCCGCGGAGGCCATTCCCGACGGGGGCGGACAGGTAACGGTATCGACCCGGAACCGGTATGTGGATCAGCCCCTGCGGGGATATGACCGGGTCCAGACCGGGGAATATGTGGTTCTGTCCGTCCGGGACAACGGATCCGGTATCTCCACCGAGGATATGGAACGGATATTTGAACCCTTCTATACCCGGAAGGTGATGGGCAGGAGCGGAACCGGACTGGGCCTGGCGGTGGTCTGGAACACGGTACAGGACCACAGCGGCTATATCGATGTCTTCAGCGGAAGCGGCGGAACCACCTTCGATCTGTACTTTCCCGTGACACGGCAGGAGATCACGCAGCAAATCCGACCGCCGGAATACGCGGATGCCCTGCGCGGCAGCGGTGAACATATTCTGGTGGTGGATGACGAGGAAAGCCAGCGGGAGATCGCCTGCGCCCTGCTCTCCACCCTGGGCTACACCGTCACGGTGGCAGCGGGGGGCGAGGAAGCCATCGACTACCTGAAAAACCGGCAGGTCGATCTTCTCCTGCTGGACATGATTATGGGCCGGGGGCTGAACGGCCGGGAAACCTATGAACGGATCCTGGAAATCCACCCCGGCCAGAAGGCGATCATCGCCAGCGGGTTTTCAGAAACGAAAGAGGTCAAGAAGGCCCTGCAGCTCGGGGCCGGGTTCTATATCCGGAAGCCCTATACCCTGGATAAAATCGCAGGGGCCATCCGGCAGACCCTTTCCGGCGAATCAGAAGCAGGAACGGAAGACCCGGTCAATGGCCCCCAGGGCGTAGGCGATATCGTCTGAACTGATGTGATAATGGGTGACCGCCCGCAGTTTCTTCTGGTCAATGGGCAGTACCCGGATTCCGGCCTGATTCAGTTCCGCAACCAGCTGCCGGGGGGAGATATCATCCCGCGCCAGTTCGAAGTAGACTATATTGCTCCGGATCCGTTCCGGATCGATGGCAATGCTGTCGATATTGGCCAGTCCCCCGGCCAGTTTCCGTGCATTGGCGTGGTCTTCGGGAAGCCGGTCGATCATTTCGGTCAAAGACACAATACCGGCCGCGGCCAGGATGCCGGCCTGTCTCATGCCGCCGCCCAGAATCTTGCGGGCCCGGCGGGCTTCATCGATAAAATCGCGGGTTCCGCACAGCAGGGAACCGACCGGCGCCGCAAGCCCTTTGCTCAGACAGAAGGAGACGGAATCCCCCGGCGCAGCCAGTTCTTTTGCATCCACCCCCAGAGCGACCGCCGCGTTGAACAGCCGCGCACCATCGATGTGAACCGCAAGACCGGAGGTCCGTGCCAGACTGGCAGCCGCTTCGAGATATTCGGGAGGAAGCGGATTGCCGCCGCACCGGTTGTGGGTATTTTCCAGCACCAGGAGTCGTGTACGGGGAAAATGGATATCCTCGGGCCGGATGGCCGCCTCGATATCGGCAAGGGACAGGGTTCCATCGGGCTGGTTGGGAACCGTCCGGGAGTGGATTCCGCCCATGGCCGCGGACCCGCCCTGTTCATAGAGAAAAATGTGGGACTGGTCGCCGAGGATCATTTCGTTTCCCCGGCCGCAGTGGGTCAGCTGGGCCACCAGATTGGCCATTGTGCCGCTGGTGACAAACAGCGCCGCTTCCTTTCCGGTAATATCCGCCGCCATTTCCTCCAGCAGGTTGACGGACGGGTCTTCACAGAAAACATCGTCGCCGACCTCCGCCTCGGCCATGGCCTTGTGCATAGCGGGGGTCGGCCGCGTTATGGTATCGGATCTGAGATCAACATTCCGCATCGGTTCACCTCCTTTGTCGTAAATGATCTGACAAAAAAGGTGAAGATAAAACAGAATGCCTTCACTGGCAAGGAAAGATTCCCTTGACGATCCTTCGATTCAGACGGTCCGGAAGACGATCAGGTAG
>JBEPXL010000351.1:0-4498 GCA_041641935.1 Desulfobacteraceae bacterium
TGGCCGACAATGGCGCCGGTATGCGCCATGATGATGCGCTGCTGTCGGTGGAACGGTATGCCACCAGCAAACTCCGGGATGAAGCCGATCTCTTCTCCATCCGGACCCTCGGATTCCGTGGCGAGGCACTGCCCAGTATTGCCGCCGTTTCCCGGTTTACCCTGGAAACCCGCGAAACCGACACCGATGCCGGAACACGGATCGAGGTGGACGGCGGGCGCATCAGAAATGTGTCGGATGTGGGCGCACCCCCCGGTACGCTGGTGACGGTCCGGAAGCTGTTCTACAACACCCCGGCCCGGCGGAAATTTCTGAAGACCGTCAACACGGAAATGGGCCATATCGGCGACACCCTTGCCAGCATCGCGCTGGGCTGGCCCCATGTCCAGTTCCGCCTGCGCCACAACGGTCGCGCCGTCAAAAGCTGGCCCGGCGTTACCGAAAGCCTGGACCGGGCCGTCGATGTGCTGGGGACGGATCTGCGCGGCGCGCTTCATGCCGTTTCCTGTGAAACGGAGGAGATGACCCTGTCCGGATGGGTGGCGGACCCGGCGGTTTCCCGGACAACCTCCCGCGGCATCTATGTCTACGTCAATGGCCGCTGCGTGCGGGACCGGATGGTGCAGCACGCCCTGAATGCCGGCTATGCCGGTCGTCTGATGAAGGGACAGTTCCCGGTGGCGGTACTCTTCATTACGGTTCCGCCGGACCAGGTCGATGTCAACGTTCATCCCGCCAAAAGTGAAGTCCGGTTTGTCCGGTCCCGGCAGGTGCATGACGCCATTTCGGATGCCGTTTTGGCGGCACTGAAACCGCCCCGCAGGGAACGCAGACCGGATCACCGTCATGACAGAGACACCGCTGCCCCCTTCCTCATGCCGGACCCGGAACCGGAGATTCAGCCGGATGTGTTTCCCGCTCCCGGACTCGCTGAACCGGCAGCGGGTTATGTCCAGGAAGAGAAATTTCCTGCTGCATCCCCGCCTCCTGAACCCGCCCGGCCCCCGGACACGTCCCCCCGGACCGGTCCGGGTTCTGTTCCCGTTTCAAATGACCCGGCTCCCGAACGAAATCAGACCTCCCTGTGGCCGCCGTCCGAAACCGGATTCGCGGATTTAAAGATCATCGGCCAGTTTCAGAACACCTATATTCTCTGCGAAGCCGAAAATGGTCTTGTGGTGATTGACCAGCATGCGGCCCATGAACGGGTTCTTTTCGAACAGCTCCGGGACGGCGCCGGAGAACGACAGGCGCAGGCCCAGTCGCTTCTGGTTCCGGAAACACTGGAGGTGAGTTTTCAGGAAGCCGACCTGCTGGAACGGGTCCGATCCGCCTTCGGCGAAATCGGCCTGACCGTGGAACCCTTCGGGGGCCGGACCTATGCCGTCAAATCCGTGCCCGCCCTGCTGGCCGACCGCCCGGTCACGCCGCTTATCGCGGCGCTTCTGGAGAAAATGGCGGAAGTGGATCTGGATACCGGTACAGAGACCGCAATGGATGCCTGCTACAGCGTTATGGCCTGCCACGGGGCCATCCGGGCCGGGCAGTCCCTGGATATCCGTCAGATGCAGGCACTTCTGGCACAGCTCGACCGGTGTCAGATACCGTCCCACTGTCCCCACGGACGCCCCACCTGGATCCGGTGGGGGAGCCGCTTTCTGGAGAAGTCTTTCCGCCGGATCGTGTGAAGTCAGGCAGGAGAAAAATCTCTCTTGGTGAGATTTCTCCGGCTGAAAAATCTTGCAAGCCCCCTGCAGATGTGGTAAATAAAACGAACGTTCGTTCATTTTATACCTATTTGTCGAACGAGCGTTCGATCAAACAGAAATCGAGATTCATTTTGTAAAGGAGGTGATCCGGCGACTGGCGCTTCAGGCGATCTGCCTGTACATTTTTCTGTCGGGGCAGGAAAACGGCACAGGCAATGCTCGTTCAATCACATCAGGAGGTTTCAGACAACATAAATTCTGTCTTTCATGAGAGGAGAGGGAACGGATGCGAAAATCAACGTTTCGATGGATGGGGTTGTATGGTCTTGCAGTTTTGATGATGCTGGCGACCGGGGCGGATGTGTTCGGTGAAGAACGCGTTCGTGAACCTGTAGATGATATCACCGAAGAGGTGCTGACCGGTCCGACGGACCTCGATCCCCAGAAGATTCTGGGGCCGGGCGGCGTCAGCATCAGTACGGAAAAAGACATTCTGATGAGCTTTGGTGCGACGGTCCGGTTCATTCCGACCGTTGAATCCAACTGGGACTTCGGGCTGAGCGATGAAGTGCCGGGTTATTTTGAAACCGCACCGCTGCAGAATTTCGCCGGAGCCGGTCTGGTCAGCGCCACCGCAGTCCAGGATGTGTTTCAGCAGTCACTGTCGTTCTCCAGTGCCCTCGGAGAGACAGAAACCAAAAGCGATATTGCCGTCATTACCTCTTTCGACAACCTTGCCACCTCCCTTTTCCGGCTGGAGGAGATCAATCCTGATCCGCAGATTGCCCAGGCCGCGTCTGCAGTGGCCGGCATTCAGGAAGCCGGAAGTACCGTCGGCAACAATGCCGAATCCGCCTTTTCGGCGGGATTTGTGAGCAGCGGCAGTGCCGCCGGTGGCGTCGCCGCGCTGCAGCAGGCGGCAGCCCAGGCGGAACAGCAGGCCGCAGCAGCACAGCAGGCACTCGCGGCGGATCCGACCAATCCGGCCCTGCAGCGGCAGGCGCTGGCCGCCGGGGGTGCGGCGACCGGTCTGAGAACCGCGGCAGATACAGTCCAGGCCAATCCGGCCGAAGCCCCCAATGTGGAAACCATCGCCAATGCCGCAACGGTAGAATTCATGGCCGGACGGGCCGGACTGCTCACCCGGACCGATACGCTGGCCGCCCAGACCGCTCAGCGGGTTCTCCGTGATCCCGATGCCACCAGCGCCGACCTGGCCGGAAGCGTCGCCTATCTGACCGCGCTCAAGGCGACGGCGGACGGCTTTGACGCCTACTATCTGGCGGATACCTTCCTCAAGACCCATTCCAATGAAAGCGGCAGCGTCAACGACAGCTATATCCGCAATGAAACCAAGATCTACTTCAATGCCATGCCCAAGGACAAAAAGTGGAGCTTCTATGGCGCGCTTGAGTTTGACCGGCCCATCGATACGGACACGGTGGACAACCGGGGCGGGCGGGATGCTGGATCGAGCAACTTCGGTCTGGAACGGCTCAACGCCAGTATCGAACTGGTGGAAAATGTCCGCCTCCATGCCGGATGGGATGTCTGGGGACTGGACATCATCGAGGCCGCCTCGATGGTCTACGGGGATGACAACGCCGGGTTCTGGGTCAAGGGCGATTATGAAACCTACGATTTTTCCGTGGCATGGCTGAAACTGGAAGAGAATGACTTCCAGAACAATGCCCTGGGGCATAACAGTGCGGCGGATGAAGACCGGGATCTGGTGGCCGGATACACCGATGTGATGTTCGGACCCAACCACAAAATCCGCGGCTTTGCCGCCTGGGACCGGATCCGGAGCGTTCCCTCCCTGGATCTGACCGCTTTTCTGGCAAATGAAGCGGGCCTGGCGGATTTTGCGGGTATCTACGGCAACAACGGTATTTTTGATGCCGAAGCGACCTCACCCGAGACGGATGCCTATACCGTCGGAGCCTATTATCTCGGTGCGTTCAGCATCTTCGAACTGATGCTGGAAGGCGCCTACAAGTTCGGAACGGCGGACAATACAGGGCTGGAAGGGGTCTACAACGGCGTCAATGTGATTCAGTATGACGACTTCGATATTTCCTCCTACGCCTTTGCCGCCGATGTGGGAATCGAACTGAAGGATCTGGTCAACTGGGAAAGCTTCAAACCGCACATCGGCTGGATGTACACCTCCGGTGATGATGATCCCGATGATGATGAACTCGGCGGTTTTTCGGGGATTACCAATGCGGAACGGTTCTCACGGATGTGGGGCGGGGAAAACACGATCATCGGGGACAGCAACTTTGTTCTCGGCTCGGCCCTTTACGGCTATGTGCCGGAATACTACGGCAACGGGACGCCGGTCTTTGTCGGCGGTCTGCAGAATGCTGCCGGAACCGGCAACGGCCGCGGCGACAATCCCGGGCTGAACATGCTGAGCGCCGGTGTCACCCTGCGCCCGAAGATTTACTTCATCTACCGGACCAACTTCAACTGGTTCTGGTGGAATGAGGATTTCTATGTGCCGAACATGAAGTCTCCGATTTCCCTGACCGCTGCAGGATTGCAGAAGACGCCCTACACCAGAGTCGATTCCGGTTATGTGGGCGTGGAATGGGATAATGAAATTACAATGGCGCTGAGCAAACACATGTTTATCACAGGGCAGGCCGCATTTTTCGTCCCCGGCGAGGCGATTGAAGAGGTAACCGCCGCTCTCTCCGGCGGAACCGAAACCGACGAGACTGCCAGCCGGCTCGGGCTGGAACTGATCTGGAACTTCTGATCTGTACTTGTACGGACGGCAG
>JBEPXL010000352.1:0-4497 GCA_041641935.1 Desulfobacteraceae bacterium
CGTTGACGGTACCATGCACCATGACCGCCCCGGACTGGACCGCTTCCACACTGTTGCCGACGGCCATTCCGCTGTCGTTGTGGGTGTGAATGCCGATCCGGATATCCCGGCCCAGCGTATCATAAACATCCCGGATGGCATCGCTGATCTGCCACGGCAGGCTGCCGCCGTTGGTATCGCAGAGCACCAGAAAGTCGGCCCCGGCCCGGCGGGCCGCCGTCAGCGTCTGCAGGGCATAGGTCCGGTTGGCCCGGTAGCCGTCGAAAAAATGCTCGGCGTCATAGACCACCTCACGGCCCTGCTGTTTCAGGTAGGCCACCGAATCCTCGATCATCGCCAGGTTCTCCTCCAGGGTGTTGCTCATGATCTTGACGTGGAGATCCCAGGTTTTTCCGAAGATCGCCACCACGGGGGTTGCGCTCTTCAGAAGCTCCTGGAGATTCTGATCGTCACCGGGGAGAATCCCGGGCCGGCGGGTGGACCCGAAGGCCGCCAGCCGGGCGTTCTGGAAGGAAACCTCCCGGGCCAGTTCAAAGAACCTGCTGTCCCGCGGATTGGAACTCGGCCACCCTCCTTCGATGTAGTGGATCCCGATGCTGTCCAGCCGTTTGGCAATCTTCAGCTTCTCTTCGGCTGAAAAGTTGATGTTTTCGCCCTGGGTTCCGTCGCGCAAGGTGGTGTCATACAGTAAAACCGGTTCCATCTCCATTCTCCAGATTCTGTCACGATTATTTTCGGTTTTCAGGTCGCAGCGACCGTACCGCCGCGCCTGCTTTCCACATTTCCGAGTCGCCGATTTCCTTCAGTTCCTCGTTCAGCTTCTCCCGGTAATCCGGTGCGCTGTTGGCGTTCAGCACCCGCTCGGTTTCCCTGCCGGTGATGACGCTTTCATAGAGATCGGCAAAGACCGGGGCCACCGCATCCCGGAACTTCGGGGCCCAGTCCAGGGCGCCCCGCTGAGCCGTGGTGCTGCAGTTGGCAAACATCCAGTCCATGCCGTTCTGGGCCACCAGCCGGATCAGGCTCTGGGTCAGTTCTTCCACCGTTTCGTTGAAGGACTCACTGGGGCTGTGGCCATGCTTCCGGAGCAGGTTGTACTGGGCTTCCATCACTCCAGCCAGACAGCCCATCAGAACCCCGCGCTCTCCGGTCAGGTCGCTGTAGACCTCTTTTTCAAAGGTCGTTTCAAACAGATACCCCGATCCGATGCCGATGCCCAGGGCGATGGCCCGTTCCTTGGCCCGTCCGGTGTAGTCCTGATGTACGGCAAAGCTTGAATTGATGCCGCTGCCGTCCAGAAAGTTGGAGCGGACGGTTGTACCGGATCCCTTCGGGGCCACCAGGACCACGTCCACATTTTTGGGCGGCACAACCCCGGTCTGTTCATGGTAGACAACGGAAAATCCGTGGGAGAAGTAGAGGATATCGCCGTCGTTGAGGCATTCCTTCACCTTCGGCCACATCGCCATCTGCCCGGCGTCGGAAAGGAGATACTGGATGACGGTCGCTTTTCTGGCGGCTTCCTCGACGGGAAGCAGGGTTTCGCCCGGAACAAATCCGTCGGAGACAGCATGTTCCCAGGACTTGCCGCCCTCCCGCTGGCCCACGATGACCTGGATGCCGTTGTCCCGCAGGTTGAGCGCCTGGCCCGGTCCCTGTACGCCATACCCCAGAATGGCAACCACTTCATCCCTGAGTACCTCTCTTGCCTTGTCCAGCGAAAATTCCTCGGAGGTAATTACTTCTTCCATCGTGCCGCCAAAGTTGATCTTAGCCATGTTCTCTTTTCTCCCTATCGATAAAGAAATTCAGAAATTGGAAGTCAGAAGCCAGAAGTCAGAAGAGTGGTTCCGAATTTCTGATTATCTGACGCCTTGTTTATCCTTGCCGCGTCGGACAAGGCCGCCTGCGGCGTTCCGGTTCGTCCTGCGCTGCGGACTGGCCGGGGAGACAGCATTGAAAGACCTCCCCGGCGATAATCCGCCTGACAGAACAGTCAGAATATCCGCAATGTTTTCGGTGATGATCAGTTTGTCGCCTGTCGTCTCTCTGTGCCGCAGCCGCATTCCGCCGCACGATTCTGCTGTGACAGGATGCCGTTTCTCCGGGAAGGGATCAGACGCTGCTGAAGGATTTCCACCAGATACGCCTGTTCCTGCAACGATAGCTTGCTGGCTGCTTCGAGTACTTCACTGAATGTTGCCATACAATCCCTCCTTATCCCTTGTGGTTCAGTATTTCGGCTCCCGGAACAGTGCAATGGTTCCGGTCTTGGCGATTTCCTTGATGCCGATGGGGCGGAGAAGGCTCAGAATCGCCTCCATTTTTCCTTCATCTCCGGTGACTTCGATCGTATAGTGATCGTGCCCCACATCCACCACCTTGCACCGGAAAATATCCACGATCCGCAGAATCTCCGCCCGGTTATCGGGTTTTGCATTCACCTTGATCAGGGCCATCTCCCGGTGAACATACTTGTTCCCGGTCAGTTCATGGACCTTGATCACATTGATGACCTTGTTCAGCTGCTTCTTCACCTGCTCGACCAGCGGCAGATTGGCCTTGGTGACGATGGTGAGCCGGGAAATATTGGGATCCATGGTCTCCGCCACGCAGAGACTTTCAATATTGTATCCCCGGCCGCTGAAAAGGCCTGCGATCCGGGACAGAACACCCGGCTGGTTTTCGACGAGTATGGACAGGACATGTTTCTCTTCGTTCCACATAATACCCCCAATGCAATGATCAGTTGTTGTCTGCTGTTACGCTGCTGAAATCACTGTTCACTGAACATTGATTATACCAGGAGCATCTCTGTGATGGAGGCTCCGGCAGGAACCATCGGATAGACACACTCTTCCTGTTCCACCACAAAATCCATGATCACCGGTCTGTTGACGGAGAGTCCTTCGGAGAGGACCGCCTCCACCTGGTCCGGACGGGTGGCCCGCAGACCCACCGCGCCGAATGCCTCGGCCAGCTTGACGAAATCCGGTGTACACTCCAGGCCGGTGCAGGCATACCGCCTGTCATAGAAGAGTTCCTGCCACTGGCGGACCATGCCCAGATACCCGTTGTTGAGAATGACCACCTTGACCGGAAGGCCATACTGGACCGCTGTCGCCATCTCCTGGATGTTCATCTGGATGCTGCCGTCTCCGGCGATATCCACCACCATCTGATCCGGACAGGCCATCTGTGCGCCGATGGCGGCCGGGAGACCGAAGCCCATGACCCCCAGCCCGCCGGATGTGATGAAATGATTGGGCCGGTCAAAATGATAATACTGGGCCGCCCACATCTGGTTCTGGCCGACTTCAGTGGTGATGATGGCCTCGCCGCGGGTCAGTTCATAGAGCTTTTCCACCACATACTGGGGCTTGATCGTCTCATCATTCTGCTCGTAATCGAGGCGTCCCATTGCCTTCCAGTCATTGATCTGGTCGAACCATTTCCGCCGTTTTTCCGGCAGATCGCCCAGATCTTCCCTGGCGAGAAGGGCGTTCAGTTCCCGGAGGGTGGCTTTGCAGTCGCCCACAATGGGGGTGGTCACCGGAATATTCTTCCGGATCGATGTCGGGTCAATATCGATATGGACAATTTTGGACTGGGCGGCAAAGGAATCGGTCTTGCCGGTGACCCGGTCGTCGAACCGGACCCCGACGGCGATCAGCAGATCACAGGCCGAAGTGCTCATGTTGGACCGGTAGGTGCCGTGCATGCCGATCATGCCCAGCCAGAGCGGATCAGTAGCCGGAAATACACCGAGTCCCATCAGGGAGGTCGTCACCGGCGTCTGTGTTTTCCGGGCCAGGTCTGTCAGTTCCTGGTGCGCCCCTGAAAGAAGTACGCCGCCGCCGGCGAAGATCAGCGGCCGTTTCGCCTGCCGGATCAGTTCCACCACCTTGTAGATCTGTTTCATGTTCGGATTGTAGGTGGGGTTGTAGGAGCGGAGATTGACCGTCTTCAGCGGTGTATAGGTGGTGGTGCCGTTGACGACATCCTTGGGAATATCGATCAGCACCGGTCCCGGACGTCCCGACCGGGCGATGTAGAACGCCTCCTTGACGATCCGCGCCAGTTCATCCGTATTGGGAACCAGATAATTGTGCTTGGTACAGGGACGGGTAATGCCGACAATATCCACTTCCTGAAAGGCGTCATTGCCGATCAGGTGGGAGGGAACCTGGCCTGTGATCACCACCATGGGGATGGAGTCCATGTAGGCCGATGCAATGCCGGTGACGGTGTTGGTCGCACCGGGACCGGAGGTGACCATGCATACGCCGACCCGGCTTCCGGCCCGGGCGTAGGCATCCGCCGCATGGACCGCACCCTGCTCATGGCGTACAAGGATATGCCGGATCTCTGTTTTGGCCAGTTCGTCGTAAATGTCGATCACGGCCCCGCCGGGGTATCCGAAGATCGTGTCCACGCCCTCTTCCTGGAGGACTTTCATCAGAATCTGTGCACCGGTCAACTTCATGGTACGTCCTT
>JBEPXL010000353.1:0-4478 GCA_041641935.1 Desulfobacteraceae bacterium
GGACTGGTGGCGCCCGCCCTCAAAGGCGGTGTTCAGCCAGGTCTCGACAATTTCCAGGGCCAGAATATCGCCAATGACCCGCCCGCCCATGACCAGAATATTGGCATCGTTGTGCAGACGGCTCATGCGGGCCGAAAAGAGGTCGCCGCAGAGGGCGGCCCGCACCCCGGGAAACCGGTTGGCGACCATGGACATGCCGATGCCGGTGCCGCAGATCAGGATGCCCCGCTCGAAGGTGCCCCCGGAGACCGCCCGGGCGACTTTTATCCCGAAATCCGGATAATCCACGGACGATTCGCTGAAGGTTCCGGCATCCTCGACCGGTATCTTCCTGTTTTGCAGCGCAGCCCGGATCGTTTCCTTGAGGGCAAAGGCCGCATGATCACAGCCGATAATAATGGGTTTTTCAGTCGATTCCATTTTCTGTTCCTGTTTCCGCCCCGGCCCGGCAGGCCGTCGGCTCATTTTTTGGTGTAACTTATGATTATATGCCGGGCCGCCTCACATCGCAAGGAAAATCTCCTGCATATGCCCCTTTCTGCCGCAAAAACAGCAGATGACACGTTCCGGCAGAAACGGCGGAAAGGCGCCTTCTACTGGGGCGAACGGTCCACCTTGTTTCCGGTCTGTACCCGCTCCGCGTCCGGTACGTTTTCAATCTCTTCCAGCACCAGTTTGTTCATGGGGGTATCAAACCGCATGTGGATGGAATAATCGTTGAAGAGATGGTTGATGACCCCGGTAATGGTGCCGACCTGCTTGACTTCCCTTTTCCCGCCCCCGCCCGGCAGGTCGAATTTGACCCGGAGGCGCCGTCCCAGGAGCATCAGGGCGTTTTTCCGGTTGGCCGTCTTGATATAAAAGGAAAGCCCGCCCAGGGACACATCCGCCATATCTCCCTTGAAGGCCTTTCCGATGGGCTCTCCTGCGGCGTTGAGCACATAAAACAGGATCGGCCCGGTCATCTTGATCCGCCGGTATGCCCGCCGGTTCAGCCCTTTTTCCCTGAGTACATCGGATTCTTTTTTCAATGCAAGGCTGTATGCCTTGACCTTGGATGCCAGCGCCGGCTGCTCTTCCTCCCACTTTTCGTAGGTCGCCCGGTCCAGGCTGTTGAGCTTTACCCGCGAGTGGGGAACCAGGGACGTGGTACAGACGGTAATGGAAAAAAAGGTATCCTCCCCGGCAAGACTGCCCGGACCGAGATTGCGGATCAGTTTCTCCGCGCCCCGCTGGGCGTAGACCATCTTGAGCTGCCCCTGATCAATGAAGTAGAGGCGGTCATTCTTGTCCCCCTGCCTGAAAACCGGCTCTCCGGGTTCGTACCGGCTCTTTTTCATCGCGAAAAAGAAGATGTTGGACTCTTCGGTGGTCAGGCTGCCGTAAAACTCCTTCCAGACCTCCATGTGATCCTGGTCCAGGGATTCCGCCTTCTCTTCCTCGATAATCTCGGCGGATTTGATGATTTCATTCAGGGCCATGGAATCGACTTCGAAGAGCCGGTCCCGCAGCGCCTCCGCCTTGACAAAATTTTTCTCTCTGGCGCAGGCTTCGATCAGACTGAACAGCAGCCCGACGGCCTCGTCCGTTTTTCCGTCCTGTACATATTTATCGACCAACTTCTCCTGTTTAACCACGTCATTCATGCGCTAACGCTCCTTTCTTCTCATTCTGTCCTGCCGGGCGGCCTCTGCCTTGACAGCAGGCGGACCATTGCGTAGACTTTCATCGCTGTGAGACCGGCAGGTTCAGCCGGTGTATCTGTTTTCATATAATATCGACCCCTTTACTGCAAATCAAAAATCCGGGCGGCGGCCTGATTCACTCAAAAAACTGCTGTCCGGGAGGAGTGCGGATGAGAGGAAATGTCTGTCCGACCACGGATATCCGTGACTGCTGCCCGGAAAAAGTCGTCTCCGCCGGCGAGGCCGTCTCCGGAATCAAAAAAGGGAGCCGGGTCTTCATCGGCTCGGCCTGCGGCGAACCCCGTCACCTGATCCATACCCTGGCCCGGCATCCGGACATGCAGGACATCATGATCTACCAGATGCTCTCCTTTACGCTGGCGGAGTATATGGAAGACACGGATTTCCTGAAGCGGTTTTCCCTGAAGCTCTTTTTTATCAGCGCCGGCATGCGGAAGGCCGCCTTTGAAGGGAAGATCGACTACATCCCCGCCTATCTGTCCGACATCCCCGACCTGTTCGACAGCAACCAGATCGGCCTGGACGTGGCCCTGATCCAGGTCAGCCCGCCGGACCGGTTCGGGAACTGCAGCCTGGGAGTTTCGGTGGATGTGACCCGGGCGGGATGCCGGAACGCCCGGACCGTGATCGCCCAGGTCAACCCCCGGATGCCCCTGACCTGGGGCGAGAGCTTTGTTCATGTGGATGACATTGACTGGTTTGTGCCCCATGAAGAACCGCTGATCCAGGCGGTTCCGGAGATTCCCGATGAAGAGATCGCCCGTCGGATCGCGTTCTATGTATCAGAACTGGTGGAGGACGGGGCCACCCTCCAGATCGGGTTCGGCCGCCTGCCGTACGTCATTCTGCAGTCCCTGGACAACAAAAACGATCTCGGCATCCATACCCAGGTCATTACCGACGCCTTTGTTCCGCTGTTTGAAAAAGGGGTCATCACCAACCGCAGAAAGACATTCATGCCGGAACGGACCGTGGCGACCCTCTGCATGGGCTCGGACCGGGTCTACGACTATGTGGACAACAATCCCCAGTTTTACTTCCGGTCCTCGGATTTTGTCAATGATCCCGCCGTGGTGAGCCTCAACGACAACCTGATCTCCATCAGCTCCGCCCTGGAGGTGGACCTGACCGGCCAGGTCTGCTCCGACTCGGTGGGCTATCTCTTCTACAGCGGCATCGGCGACCAGGCCAACTTCATCCGGGGCGCGGCCCGGTCCAGGGGCGGCTTTTCCATCATCGCCCTCCCCTCCACCGCAAAAAATGACACCATTTCCCGGATCGTCCCCAACCTGAGCGGCGGCGCGGGGGTCGCCACCCTGCGGGCCGATGTCAACTTCGTGGTCACCGAATACGGGATTGCCCAGCTCCGGGGAAAGAGCATTTACCAGCGGGTGATGGAACTGGCCCAGATCGCCCATCCCAAGTTCCGGGAAAGCCTGATCGAATCGGCCAAGTCCTACCATTATATCTTTTCCAACCAGCTGGCCCCCCGGGGGGAGGATCTGCTCTTCATCGAGCGGTACAAGAGCCGGATCACCCTCAAGAACGGCAGGAGTCTTTCCGTGCGCCCCATTGTCCCGGCCGATGAGTTCGCCTACCGGAATTTTTTCTATTCCCTCCAGGAAGAGACGGTCTTCTACCGGTTCTTCCGCAAAATCCGGATCTTTTCCCGGGAAATGGTCCAGGAGCAGTGGGCCCATGTGGATTACCGGAAAAACATGTCCCTCATCGGCCTGGTCCGGAACAAGGGCTACAAGGAGATCGTTGCCATCGGCTCCTACATGGAATCGGAATCCGAGGAAAACTACGCCGAAGTGGCCTTTGTGGTGCGGGAGGACTGTCACGGCCTGGGGATCGCCTCCTATCTGCTGGAAAAGCTGGAAATGATGGCAAAGGAAAACGGGTATCATGGTTTTGTGGCCTATGTGATGCTGGAAAACAGGGCCATGATCCATGTCTTCCGGAAGCGGTATCCGGACGCGGAAACGGTGATGGAAGATGACAGTGTGCGGATCCGGATGGATTTTTAAAAAGCGAACGTTCGTTCTGATGGATTGACAGGGACGGTTCTTCTTTCTATGATGGATCTGTGCGCTTCCACCGCCGACTGTTCCTCACCTTCAAGCGACGGACACTGTGATGAAGTATGCCGATTTCCGAAAGATTATCGATCTGTCGATGCAGGACATGTACCGGAAGGCGTTTGCGGAAAACCGGAGCCGGATCCGGGTCAAAAAGGAGGAGACCGCCGTCCGGAATCTGGAAAAGATCTTCTGCGCCGTCCTCAGGATCAGCAACAGAAAAGGGTTCCAGACCATGAGCATGCGGGATCTGAGCCGGGAATCGAAGCTGAGCATGGGGGCGCTGTATACCTACTTTTCCAGCAAGGAAGAGCTTCTGGAGATGCTCCAGCGACAGGGGCGGGCCCTGGTCCGACATATCCTGGAGGAATACGTCACACCGGAACTCCCTCCCCTGTCCCGTCTCCGGACGGCCATCCGGGTCCACCTCTACATCAGCGAGGCGATGCAGCCCTGGTTCTATTTTTCCTACATGGAAACCAAGAACCTGAGTGATCCGGAGCGGAAAAAGGCCATCGAGAGCGAACTTGCCACGGAACAGATGTTCACCGGCATTCTGGCGGAAGGGGAGACCGGCGGGGTGTTTGTTCCGCGGGATCACCGGCTTTCCGCGAGTATCATCAAGGCCATGCTGCAGGAGTGGTATCTGAAACGCGGCAAATACGCCCGGCGGAATGTATCCGTTGACGAA
>JBEPXL010000354.1:0-4471 GCA_041641935.1 Desulfobacteraceae bacterium
CGCAGCCTCATCAAACGGATTCGAATACCGCACCCGCGTCCCCTTCCCGATCCGCATCGACTCCCCCGCTTCCAGCACAATCTCCTCCCCGCCGATCTCGATCATCTTCCGCCCCCGCACCATCAGCACATACTCATCAAACTCCGGCGTCTGATGCGGCTCCCCCCAGCCCGGCGGGGCAATCATGTGCGCGATGCTGATCTCCCCGTCCCCCGTACTCGGCAGACCAAAATGCTCCGCAATCGTCTTTCCGTCCGTCGTCGGAATGATCACCGGTGACACCTGCTTCAAACACCCTGATCCCATATCGTATCTCCTTTATATTTCAACCCATTACCCCCCGACACAAAAATCGTGCCGGAAGCCATTTCCATCTCTTGACAATTTTAGAAAAGCATCTATATTTAAACCACAAAAAACAACGCATCAACAACCGTTCAACCACAAAAAAAATGCCCCCCCCGGCAGCAGAAACAGGTTGAACTGCAGAGAAAAAACTGGTATCTGTCCTTTCTTTACAGATACCCAATTTTCCCCATACAAAATATTTTCCTGGATGGAGGTAAGACCATGCCGTACTATGAATTTGAATGCCCCTGCGGAGAGGTAACAGAAGAACTGGTTTCCATGGGCACAGAGAACATCAACTGCCCCAAATGCGGGCACAGCGCAAAAAAGATCATGTCCCTCTGTGCATTTTCCCTGAAAGGCAGCGGCTGGTACGCCGACGGCTACGCATCCAAAGGCGGGGCCAAAAAAACCGAATCCAAGGCGTCCACATCCGATACCGCCGCCAAAACGGATTCCGGTTCCGGCAGCACCACCAAAGCCAAATCAGATTCCAAATAAACCGACTTCCCGCATCACATCCCCTGGCTGTATGGACGAAAGGGCGTACACCGTTATATAACGGCCTGCGCCCTTCTGTTTTCTGAAGACCGCTTTTCTCTCCCCTGCCTGCCTATACCACCTGATAGACCGGACTCTGAATCCGCTGCTGGCGGCATTCCGGACACCGCCCCGGCTTGGTGAGCCGTTTCCGGTCCCGGAATTCATACCCGCAGGAAAGACAGACCGGCGGCCTCACCTTCAGCTTCCGGTTCTGTGCCGAAACCGATTTTGCAATGTGATCCAGATGGTCGTAGACCTCCTTTTCCCGGATGCCCAGCGTCTGTGAAATATCCCGTGCGTCACACGGCCCGTCGGATAACAGGTCAATGATCTGCTGCCGTATCGTCGCCATCACTTCCTCCTCTCTCGCTGTCGCTATACAACCGCAATGATCCGGTCCTGAAACGCCACCCGTTCCCCCCGGCGGACTTTCCGCCGCTTCCGCGTTTCCACCGCGCCCTCCACCGTGACAAGCCCCTCTTCCACCACCGCCTTGGCCATGCCGCCGGTATCACACAGACCCGCCGCCTTGAGCAGCTTGATCAGTTCAATATACTCCCCTTCCACTTCAAATCTCTCTTCCATCGAATATCACCTGTTCTGCGTCGGTTCTCTCTGGTTCACAATCTCATAATTTCTTTCCGATTGTCCCGGATCGATAAATCGCCGGTCCATGACGTCTCATTTCTGAAAAGAATAGCAAAATGCGCTTCCGGGCTCAACATCTCTTTACAACCTATGGAAATATTGTTATTAATGAAAGGAGATTACAGTTGTCACCGAGGAGAACAGATGAGCACCGATCTCTTGTCATGTGTAGAAGTTGATCCATTAAAAGCGCCGACAGCAGCGGTTATCTGGCTGCACGGCATCGGGGCGGACGGATATGACCTGGAACCCGTGGTTGCCCAGCTGCGGCTGCCGGAGAGCCTGCCGGTCCGGTTTGTCTTTCCCCATGCTCCCAAACGGGACATCACCCTGCACGGCGGGATTCCCTCACGGGCATGGTTCGATATCCTGGACAACCAGTGGCCCCGTACGTCCGAGAGCATTAATCCGGACCATATCGAGGAATCGACCCGACAGGCATCGGCGCTGATCCGGCGGGAGATCGACAGCGGCATTCCGCCGGAACGGATTGTGCTGGCCGGATTTTCCCAGGGGGGCGTGATCGCGCTGCATGCCGGTCTGCGGTTTCCGTCACGGCTGGCCGGCATTATGGCCCTTTCCACCTATCTGCCCGCACCGGACCCGCTGGAGGCGGAGCGGAGCGATGCCAGCCGGGAGATTCCCATCCTGATGGCCCACGGCACGGTGGACCCGACCGTGCCCCTGGAAAGCGCCGTTGCCACCCGTGAACGGCTGACCGGACTGGGGTATCCGGTGGAATGGCATGAATACCGGATGGTCCATACCATCTGCGTCGACGAGATCATGGCTATGCGTTCGTGGCTGCTCAACGTTCTTCCGCAGTAACAAAATCCGAGGTTTCCAATGAAATTTGAGCCGGGGTTCATACCACCGGGAGATGCTTCCGGAACGGCGTTCTGGTTTCTGTTTCAGGACCAGCGGCTACTGGTCCGGTCTGAGGAAGATGATGTAAAACTCCCCCTGACGGATCATCCGCCGCTGCCACTGGCGGGGCGATGCCTGTATCTCGGCGTTCTGGATGGATATCCCTGTTTTACGGCAGAAGCGGCCTCAGCCGCCGGTCCGCCCGACGGATTCAGTTTTGAAGGACTGCGGGGACTTTACGGCCGGATGGAAGCAACCCCCTTTCAGGTGGCGGGACTGGGGCTTCAGATTGTGGCGTGGGACCGGGATCACCGGTTCTGCAGCCGGTGCGGTGCCCCGCTGCAGGACAGGGAAGGCGAACGGGCCAAGGAATGCACCGGCTGTGACCGGACGGTGCATCCCCGGATCTCTCCGGCCATTATTGTGGCCGTGGTGCGGGACGGCCGTCTCCTGCTCGGTCTGTCCCGCCGGTACCGGGATCTGAAACGGTACAGCGTTCTCGCCGGTTACGTGGAGGTCGGGGAGCATCTGGAAGCGACCGTCCAGCGGGAACTGATGGAAGAAGTCGGCATCCGGGTCCGGAACATCCGGTATTTCGGAAGCCAGTCCTGGCCCTATTCGGGTTCACTGATGGTGGCCTTCACCGCTGAATACGCCGCCGGTGATATCCGGGTGGACGGCAGCGAAATTGTGGAAGCGGGATGGTTCCCGCCCCATCTTCTGCCCCGTGTTCCGGGGCAGGACAGCATTGCCGGACAATTGATTGACTGGTTTGTCAAAACCTGCGCATAAAGCTAATCATCAATCCAAAGGAGTGAGTGCAAGATGACCTTAACCAAGGCACGAATTATTGAAGACATTCAAAACCAGCTTCGATTTTCCAAGAAAGACACAACGGATATGGTCGAAATTCTTCTGGAAATCATGAAACGGACCATGGAAAGCGGCGAAGATGTCCTGATCAGCGGCTTCGGCAAGTTCTGTGTGAAGGAAAAAAAGAAACGCCGCGGACGGAACCCGGCCACGGGCGAAGACATGCTGCTGAGCCCCCGGCGTGTGGTAACGTTCAAGTGTTCCGGAAAACTGCGGGAACGGATCAACAACAACTCCGGCCCCCATTCCTGAAAAGGGGAATCAGCCCATGACACAGGAAGAGAAAACCAATGCACAGCTTGTGGTGAGTGTTCTGCGCAGGGAAGGTTGCTGCAAGTCCCGGGACATCGCAGCAAAACTGACCGAAGCCACGGGCAGGACCATCACCACCAGCGGCGTCTCCAGTCTCCTTGGCCGGATGAGCAACCCGGAGGCATGTGACCTCGGGTACTTCATTCAAAAAAACCGTGACGGAAACGCCCTGGACTATCAACTGGCCGAAGAAGCCCGCCACTTGTCGGAAGAGCAGCTCTACGGCCTCTCCCTCCGGATCGGGCGGGACCGGTATCCCCTGGACCGGGCCCTGGCGGACTACCCGGCCCTCCGGCGGTACATACCGGAACCCGATCCGGCCCCGGCAACCCCTGATCCGCCGCCCCGGACCGAACGTCCCCGGCCCGCCCTGCGGGTCATGCGGAAGCTGGTCGGCCGGATGGAACCGCGAAAGCTGATCCGGTTCCGGAAGGAGGCGCCGGAGCCGGTCGTGGATCGTTCCGACCGGCGCATGGAAGTCTCGTTCCGGTATGCCGATGACTCTGCCGTCTGTTTCAATGCCACACTGAACACCTTCATCCTTCTCTGCTCGGTGCTGGTGATCACGGTGGCGATCTGCTGTTTTCTGATCTACCTCTTTTTCTATCCGATTCTTGTGGCGGGAACCGTGGCCGCCATCATCTGGGGGCTTGTCCTGCTGATCTGGCGGTTCCGGAAACGCCGTCTCTGACCACGGAGCCATTGTCATGTCTGCTGCATCCATACCCGATGATTCTCCGTACCTCGCCCCGACGCCGATCCTGGATTTCAACGGCCTTGATGACGCCCTCTTCCATGCCTATAATGAAGAGAGACGGAAATTCATGGAATATGTGGCCCATCACGGCGCGTACACCACTATTCCCGTGGACGAGATCCT